>NZ_JABXEP010000087.1:0-33992 GCF_013372605.1 Myxococcus sp. AM009 | reverse complement strand
GACAGCCCCCCTGGCCGCCGTGCCCAAGGGCACGGGAGCGCCCGCGTCCCCGAAGGCGCCCGCGTCCCCGGCCGCCGCCGCTCCTGCCCCCGCCGTCCGCGCCGCGCGGACCCCGGGGAATGATCCATTCGGTGAGCCGCCCGAAATCCGGATGCCCATGGGCGGCTCGCCCGAGGACAAGCTGGAGTACTTCCGGGCAGTGGTCCGCCAGAAGACGGAGACGCTGGCGCGGGGCCGCACGCTGTACGCGGAGCGCGACGGCGAGCTCCACGGCGTGAAGCAGTCGCTGACGCTGGCGCGCAAGGAGCTGGCGGAGTCGAAGGCCAGCGTCTCCGCCTTCCAGGACGAGCTGGCCCGGGCGGCGGCGGAGTCCCAGTCGCGGCTCGCCAGCCTCCAGGAAGAGCTCACCGCGGTGGAGGCGGACCGCAAGGACCTGTCGCGCGCGCTGGCGGAGGTCGAATCCGACGTGCCGCGCCTGACGTCGGAGCTCCAGGAGGAGCGAGAGGCCCGCGGCGCGGTGGCCGAGGAGCTGATTGGCGCGAAGGAAGCGCTGTCGCTGGCCCAGGACCGCGTGGCGGAGCTGGCCGCGGAGAAGTCCGAGGCCCAGGGCGCCCTGGAGGCCGTCCAGGAGCAGTACCAGCAGGCCATCGCCGACGTGGAGCGGCTGACCACCGACCTGGAGGCGGCGTCGGCGGAGAAGGACTCGCTGGGCCTGCGCGCCGCGCAGCTGGAGGCCGCGCTGGCGGAGGCCCAGTCCGGGCTGAGCGCGCTGGAGAGCGAGAGCGACTGGTCGAAGAGCTCGCTGGAGGAGGCTCAGGGCCGCGCGGGCACGCTGGAGGCCGAGCGCGACGAGGCGCGCAAGCAGCTGGCGGTGGTGGAGGACGGGCTGCGCACCCTGCAGGAGCAGGTGGCGGAGCTGGAGCGCTCGCTGGCGTTGAAGGACGCCGAAATCGTGGGCCTGCGCGCGGCGCTCACCGCGCGCACCACCGAGGCGGCGGAGCTGCCCGCGCTGCGCCAGGCGCTGGAGGCGCGCACCGCGGAGCTGACCCAGCTCAAGGCGAAGCTGGCGGCGGAGGCGGCCAAGGCCGAGGAGCGCTCACAGGCCCTGGAAGAGGGCTTGGCGCAGGCCAGTGAGCGGGCGCAGCTGGCGGAGGGGGAGGCCGCGGCGCTGAAGGAGGCGCTGGAGGCCGCCGAGGTGGAGCAGGTGTCGCTGCGCGACCGCATGGAAGCGGACGCGGCGGCGCTCGGCGAGGCGGTGCAGCAGGCCGAGACGAAGGTGACGGAGCTGACGGCGGCGGTGGAGGCCGCGCACGCGGACCATGCGTCGTGGAAGGAGCAGCTCGCCGCGGTGGAGCTGAAGGCGGCCACCAAGGACGCCGAGCGCGTCGGCCTGTCCGCCCGGGTGTCCATGCTGGAGGCGGCGTCCGCGCAGCGCGAGGCGGAGCTGGTGCGCCTGCAGGCAGAGGTGGCGAAGGCCCACGAAGCGCTGTCCCTGGAGCGGGCGCGGCGCGAGGCGGCGGAGGCCGAGCGCACCGACGCGGAGGTGAAGGCGGCCCAGGCCGAGGCCCAGGTGGAGTCGCTGTCGGCGGGGCACGGCGGCGCCGAGGCGCAGGTGGCCTCGCTCACCGAGGAGCTGGAGGCCGCGCGCGCCGAGGCGGACAAGGTGGAGCGCCTCCAGGGCCGACTGAAGATGATGGAGGGGGCCCTGGAGGGCGCGAAGGCCCAGGCCGCGACGGCCAGCGGCAAGTCGGACGCGGCGCGCGCGGCGGCCGAGGCGAAGCTGGCTCGCGCGGAGGCGTCGCTGCACGCAGAGCAGGAGGCCCGGCAGGCGCTCGAGGTGAAGCTGGCGGAGCAGCCAGCGGCGCCTTCTCAGCGCGCGGGTGCGCCAGCGGACTGGGAGGCGGAGCGCGAGCAGCTCAAGGCGGACGCGGCCAACCTCAAGCGCAAGCTGGTGGCGGCCGAGACAGCGCTCGAGAACGCGGCGGGGTACAAGGCGAAGATTGCCCGGCTGGAGGCGCAATTGAAGGGCAAGAGGTAGAGGTTTCCCCTTCATGCCTTTCGACGCGCCAGTGGATGCCCTCACGGGAATGCCGGCGGCCCGCTTCGGGCTGTACCTGCACTTCCCGTATTGCCTCGCGAAGTGCCCGTACTGCGACTTCGCGGTGGCGGTGGCGCGGCAGGTGCCGGAGGAGCGCTACGCTCGCGCGGTGCTGGCGGAGCTGGACACCCGGCTGGCCGCCGAGCCCTCGCTCGCGGGGAAGGTGCTCGACTCCATCTTCCTGGGCGGTGGGACGCCGTCCCTGTGGCACCCGCGCTACGTGGCCCAGGTGCTGGACGGCCTCGCCGCGCGGCTGCGGGTGGCGCCCGGCGTGGAGGTGTCGCTGGAGGGCAACCCGGAGCGCGCGGACGCGGAGCGCTTCGCGGGCTACCGCGCGGCGGGGGTGAACCGGCTGTCGCTGGGGGTGCAGTCCTTCCAGCCGGAGACGCTCAAGGCGCTGGGGCGCGCGCATGACGCGGCCATGGTGGAAGGGGCCGTGGACGCGGCCCGGAGCGCGGGCTTCCCGGTGGTGTCCATGGACTTCATCTATGGCGTGCACGGGCAGACGGTGGCGCAGGTGGAGGCGGATGCGCGCCGGGCGGTGGCGCTGGCTCCCGAGCACCTGTCCACCTACGCGCTGACGGTGGAGCGCGACGTGCTGGCGGAGGACACGCCCCTGTCGAAGCGGCTCAAGCGCGGCGAGCTGGTGCTCCCGCCCGACGACACCGTGGTCGACATGGCGCGGGTGGTGCGCGAGGTGTACGGGGCGGCGGGCCTGCACCGCTACGAGGTGTCCAACCACGCGCGGCCGGGGTGCAGCTCGCGCCACAACGCGCTGTACTGGACGGGCGGGGAGTACCTGGCGCTCGGCGTGGGGGCCACGGGGATGTTGCTGTCGCCCCAGCCGCACCGGTACGTGAACCTGCGCAGCGCGGAGCGCTACCTCGTGGAGGCGGAGGCGGGGCGGCTGCCAGAGGAGGGCCGCGAGCCGCTGGGCCCGGAGGAGCTCTTCGCGGAGCGCCTGGCCATGGGCCTGCGGCTGGTGTCGGGCGTGGACTGGGAGGCCGTCTGCCAGCGATATGGGCAGCCGGTGGAGCCCCGGCGGGCGGAGGTCGCGCGGTTGGTGGCGCATGGCTTCGCGACGCTGCGGGACGGGCGTCTGGCATTGACGGAGAAGGGCGCGGACGTCCACAGCGCCGTGTGCGCGCGGCTGCTCTAGGGCTGCGTCCAGCGGAACGGATTTCGAGAGGCATATGAGCAAGTGGATACTGTGGCTGTTCCTCACCCTGCTGACGGGCAGCCCGCTGCTGTCGCTGGGCCTGATTCTCGTCATCATCTTCGTGGCGGACCGCTTCACGTGGCAGGTGCTCCCCAGCCCGGTGCGCCTGCTCAAGCGCTTCCAGCGCGCGGGGCAACTGGCGGGCACCATCCTCACCAACCCGCATGAGCGGCGCGCGCGGCACGAGCTGGCGGACATCCGCGTGGAGCAGCGCCGCTACGCCGAGGCGGTGGACATCCTCAAGCCCAACCTGGAGGCGGGCGACGAGGACGTGGACACGCTGTACCTGCTGGGCGTGGCCTACCTGGGCGCCGGTGATTCCCACCGCGGCGAGCTGCTGCTGGACGAGGCGGCGAAGCTGGACGCGGACCACAAGCTGGGCGCCATCGACCTGGAGCGCGGACGCTTCCGGCTGAAGCGCGGCGACGTGGCGGGCGCGGTGGAGGCGCTGGAGCGCTACTGCCAGGTGCGGCACGGCACGGTGGAGGGCCGCTACCTGCTGGCCAAGGCCCTGCGCCGGGCGGGCCGTGGTGATGACGCGAAGCGGATGCGTGACCTGGCCTGGGGGGAATACGTGGTGGCGCCCCGGTTCCAGCGGCGCCGGGAGCGCAAGTGGGCCTGGCGCGCGCGGCCCAGCCGGCCGTTGATGTACGCGGCGGCCGTGGCCCTGGTGCTGGGGGGGCTGGCGTCCGTGTTGCCCCGGTTCGGAATGACCCCGGAGCGCGGCTACGGCGGCCGCTACGACTCCGGCGCGTATGGCGAGCCACCCAGCGCGTCGGGGATGGAGGAGTACCTGGGCGAGTAGCGCTAGGCTCTCGCCCATGTTCCCCACGTCGTCGCAGGTCCTCCGCCAGCGGGAGGGAGTGCTGGCCGATACGCCGTTCCCCCTGCTGCTCCACGCGCTGATGGCGGAGGAGCGCACCTGTACGTTGGAGTTGAAGGTGCGCCAGCGGGAGAAGCGCATCGTCTTCGAGGACGGCGCGCCGGTGGCGTGCCAGTCCAACCTCCTCCACGAGACGCTGGGCAAGTACCTGGTGGAGAAGGGCAAGCTGTCGGAGACGGACTACCAGAAGGCGCTGGCGGAGAGCATCTCCGCGGAGGTGCCGCTCAGCGGCCTGTTGGTGCAGAAGGGCCTCATCAGCCCCTTCGATTTGTACAAGCAATTGCAGGCGAACCTGGCGCACAAGCTGCTGGACTGCTTCCGCTGGGTGGACGCGAAGTACCGGCTCATCGCCGACGTGGAGCCTCCGGACGCCAGCGTGCGGACGAACACGGGCCAGCTCATCCTCACAGGCGTGGCCAATGTGATGCCGTTCGACGCGGTGGCCACGCACTTCACCTTCACGGACGAGCGCCGCTTCGGGCAGATGCCGGGCACGGAGGCGGGGCTGAAGCTGTCGTCGAAGGACGCGCGGCTGTTCCAGGCGCTCCGGCTGAGGCCCACCTTCGGCGAGCTGATGGAGCGCACCGGCTTCGACACGGAGATGGTGCTCCGGCGCCTGTACGCGCTGTGCCTGCTGGAGGTCGCGGGCTTCGCGGAGGACGTGGACGCGAAGGCGGCTCGGCTGAGCGCGGGGAAGGGGACGGCGCCCGCCGCCGCGCCTGAACCAGTGGCGCCCGCGGCGGCGGCGCAGGCGCCGCAGGGGACGCCGTTCTCCGACGAGGACGAGGCGGCCCGCAATGCCCTGGTGAGCGCCTTCATGTCGCACCGGAGCAAGGACCCCTTCGCGCTGCTGGACGTGCCCGAGGACGTGCAGCCGGTGCCGCTGCGCAAGGCCTTCCTGGCCCTGGCGGACCGGTACGCGCCCCTGCGCTTCCATACGCCGGAGCTGCGCGAGAAGGCGGAGGTGCTGCTGGCGGCCCATGCGAAGGCGTTTGGCGCGCTGTCGGACGCGGAGCAGAACCTGCTGTGGCGCAAGCGGCGCGCGGCGCACCGGGAGAAGGACCGGGGTACGCGGCCCACCACGGCCGAGCAGTTCCGCATCCGCACGGACCTGCTGGACGCGACCACGCAGTTCGACGAGGCGAAGCGCCGGCTGGCCGCGCGGAACCACGCGGGGGCCTTCGAGTACTTCGAGTACGCCTGCGACATCGACCCGAAGCCGCTGTACCAGGCCTACCGGGCCTACGCGCGCTACCTGATGAAGCCGGAGGCGCACGGACGGCTGGCGCAGCAGGAGCTGCAGGAGGTGCTGCGCCAGGAGCCCTCGCTGGAGGAGGGCTGGGCCTTCCTGGGTGAAGTGGCCCAGGGCGAAGGCCAGTGGGGGCAGGCCGAAGACGCGTTCCGCAGGGCGTTCAAGCTGAACCCGAAGAACCGCCGCTACGTCGAGCTCATCCAGGAGATTGTCCGGCGGCGCTAGGCAGCCCCTGTCTGACAGGGTTTGTCTGTTGTTGGATTTGGGGCCATTTCCAGCCCCCCTGGGTGGCGTCTGTCTGAAGTCCGACAGTGGATGCCATTATTTTCGGACCGGCAGGGGTCTGGGTTTTTCTTTTTGCGGGGACCGCTGGGTAGTCTTTGAGCCCATGGGCAGTCTTTGTGAGAGGAATCAGTCGGGCCAGGCGGCCGTGGAGGCTGCCATTGTCCTCCCCCTGTTCGTCTTCCTCATCCTGGGCATCCTCCAGCTGGGGTTGATGCACCAGGCGCGGCTGCTGACCAAGTACGCCGCCTACAAGGCTGTGCGGGCCGGGTCGCTGAACAGCGCCAAGGTGGACGTGATGGAGAAGGCCGCGCTCGCGGTGCTGTTGCCGCTGCTGAGTGTGCCGAGCGGCGTGCAGAACCGCGCCCACATCCCCCCGGTGGGCAGCGCCGCGGAGTTCCAGCAGAAGTGGCAGGACCTGCAAGGCAACCAGATTCCCGGCACGTCGCTCAAGCACGCGGAGGTCACCATCTGCGGGCCCACGCGGGGCGACGTCGGCGGGGCCGGCCCGGAGCTGGACTTCGATGACCCCCGGAACACCGCGCCCTCCGGTTGGAAGGAGAGCCACCGCACCAAGCTGCGCGTCCAGGTGACCTTCAACTACCGGATGATCATCCCCTTCGCGGACTGGGTCATCTACCAGTCCACCCGCGGCCGGAAGATGACGTCCGTGCTGCGCATGCAGGGCGAGACGCCCGAAGGCGACGGCTCCCCCGAGCGCACCGACTCGCTGCTGGAGGCGGCGGCAGCTCAGCGCATCTTCATCTCTCCCATCCGCGCCACCTACACCATGCGGATGCAGTCCAACTTCTTCCTCAACCGGGCAGCCCTGCCAGGGAGCAATGAATGCGTCTTCCCATTCGCCTACTGAGGCCCAAGGCCCGGAGACGCGCGCAGCGGGGGCAGGCCATCGTCCTGGGGGCGCTGTCCTTCCTGGTGTTGGCGTTGATGGTGACGCTGAGCTTCAACCTCGCGCACGCGCTGCGCCAGAAGATGGGCTTGCAGCAGCACAGCGACGCGCTGGCCTACTCCATGGCCGTCCTGGAGGCGCGGTCGCTCAATTACTATGCCGTCAGCAACCGAGGCATCGCTGCTTCCTACGTCGCGATGAACAGCATCCACGCCTACATGGCGGCGTCGAGTGTGACGGGCGAGATGATGCGGGCCTCGGCGAAGAACTTCAACGCCATCGCGCTCATGGAGCTCGCCAAGTGCTTCTCCTGCTACACCTGCGCGGTGCACTGCGCCCACGCCGCCGAGGCGAAGAAGATCGCCGGCGAGTTCGACAAGGCGGGGCAGGACTACGACCAGAAGGTCCGCTCGCTCGAGTCCAGCTTCAACGCCGCGGTGCGAGGGGTGGACCTGATGGTCGACAACCTCCACGCCTCTCAGCGCGAGGCCCATTCCCAGACGCTCCAGGCGGTGCGGGATGGACGCAGCCACGGCCTGTCGCTGTTGACTCAGTACAGCGTCCCCGGGGCCAGTGACCTCTCGCAAGCCGTGGGGGGACTCAACGCGAACGAGTTCAACTGCGCGGTGGATGGAATGGACTGCCGGAACAGCGTCGAGAACGCCTCTCCGGATGCATTGGCGCGGGTGATGACTGAAATCGCCAATGCCACCCGCTCGGACTGGGGCGCCAACCGCGCCTACAAGGGGGACAGGCTGGGCCTCATGAAGCCCTCCTACCTGCACCCGGACTTCTTCGACGAGCTCCGGGACATCCCGGACCAGGGCTCCTACCTGGTGCTCGAACACGAAGGGACCTCCAAGACGGTCCAGAACAAGTCCGAGGTCAACAGCGGTGGAAAGCAGGGGGGCAACTCCGGGACGACCAGCGCCGCGCAGGAAGAGGGCCGCATCCTTCACACGTGGCGGCACGGCTTCACCTGGGCCAGCAGCTACGAGGCGGGCGTCTGGAGCGACGCCAATGGCGGCGGCCACGAGCCGGACGGCGCGCACTCGGGCTCGCACAACTTCGAGGGCGTCAACGCGAACGCGCTGTCGGGCTGCGCCCGTTCAGGCAACTGCTTCATGAAGTTCCGCGCCAACCCGTCCTCGGCGCGTGATTGGGGTCAACCTCGCGTCTACAGCTACCTCACGCGGCGGCTTCGGGTGGGCGACCCGAAGCGGGCACCCTGGGAATTGAATTCATCGGCGCAGGTGCGGCTGGACCATGGTGCCCAGGGCTCGGCCTCGCTCACGCTCGCGGCGCAGGAAGGCGTGGCCATCTCCAAGGCGCTTGTCTATTACCATCGCTTTGGCGCGAATGGCTGGCGCGAGGCCCCCAACCTCTTCAGCCCCTACTGGCGCGCGAAGCTGCATCCCATCAGCTCCGATGAGGCCGCGGAGGTGCTGAACGCAGCGGGGAACACCGACGCGTCGCGGTTGGCGCAGGTCCCGGGGGTGTCCCTGTGACGCGCGCGTCCCGTCGAGGCGCCGCCTCCGTGGAGATGGCGGTGTGCATGCTCGTCATCATCCCCGTGTTCCTCTACTCACTGTTCCTCTTCGACCTGCTGCGCCACATGCTGGACTCGCAGGAGACGTCGCTCACCACCGCGTGGGACTACACCGTCCTCGACTACGAGAAGGAACCTGAGTCGGTGGCGACGGAGGACGGCGGGACGACGACGGAGGCCTTCTCCGGCTTCGAGATGGCGCAGGCCTATTCGCGGTACATGTACTGCGACCACGAGTCGGGGCTCGACAGCTACGGGCCGGGGAAGGGGCCGGAGTGTCAGAACGACGAATCCCACCACACCGACGTTGTCGCCCATGCCTGCTGGCTCAACCCCGGCGGGCAGCAGGTGTACTGCACGCTGGATGCGCAGGCCGTGGGCGCGTATGGCGTGTCGCTCCACCAGTCCTTCATGGACACCTTCGGCCGAGGTGGCCTCATCCGCTGCTCCGCGCGCCTGGGCGTGCAGAACTACCTGTTGCCGGAGACGTTCCTTCCGGAGTTCTCCCGCGTGAAGCTGGCGAAGGAGACGCAGGACCGGGCCAACGGCGTCCATAACAACGCGACGGGCAACGGAGACCCCGGCTCCCACGGACGGGGCGACAACGTCTACCTGCTCCCCTGGGAGCAGATCGCCATCCTCACCGATACCTGGGCGCTCACGGAGCACGCCGACGTGCGGCCGGGTACGCCCGGAGGGAGAGGCATGCACGAGCGTGTCATCCAGCTCTATCAGAACGATGACAACCCGGCCTTCTCGCAGATGTCCTCGGCGGTGGAGGGGCTGGTGAGCCAGGCCATCGGCTCCAGTCTCCTGCACCAGGGCCTGCGGTTGCGGCCCCGGGGCTATAAGACACCGGGAGATGATCCTCGAAATCCCAGCCTCGCCATCAAACCCCACGAAGGCGGAGGTGGCGTCGAAGAGGAGATTGAGCAGCAGGGCGGGAGCCGCCAGGGCTACTTCAGCAGTGAGTGGCAGGACTGGGAGGGCGACAACAACCAGCGCTCCTATGAGGCGCGCGGCAACTGGTACCTGGGTTGCGAGAGGTCGGAGTCGTGTTGACGCCTGTTGCCGCCACGCGCCCCGTTGTCCGGATTCCCGCGCTGCTCTTCTCCGTGGCGGTGGTGGGCGGCCTCATCGGCTTCTCCTGGGAGCACGCCGTCTACCGGGGCAGCGACAGCAGCCAGGAATGGAGCCCGCCGGAGCTGGGCACCGACGTGGAGTTAGCCTCCCGGAGCTGGGTGCGCACGCCCGCGGAGGAGGCCATCCTCCAGCGGGCACTGGTTCACTTCCCTCCGTACCCCAACGCCACCCGCCCCGACGCGCTGGCCGCTGACTACCTGGGGCCCGAGGCGCCCATGGCGGTGGCGTGGTTCTCCACACAAGACGCGCCCGCGAAGGTCCTGGAGCACTACGCGCAGGCCCTGCTCGCCAAGGGGCTTCCGGTGCTGCACCAACGCCACGGAGAGAAGGGCGGCTACGTGGGCTACTGGAGCCCCGCCACGGAAGAGGTGCGGCTGGTGTCCACGCTGGCCCAAGGGGGTGAGACGCTGGTGTTCGTGTCCTCCGGTCAGGTGGGGCCCATGTTGCAGCGCGCGGCGGCCGTGCCCGGCTGGCTTCCGGTGCCCGCTGAACTCGCGGAGACCCGGACCGTGAACTTCAACATGGAGGGCGCCTCGCACCACGTGGTGACGGGCCAGCTCCACGCGGACTCACCGGCCGAGGCGGCGCGGCGCTACGGCGACCTCTTCCGCGAGCGCGGCTGGCAGGTCGGGGCGCCTGCTCCCGTGGAGTCGAATGGCATCGGGTTCGAAGTGCTCAAGGAGTCCGTGAGTGGCCGCGCGGTGCTGCGCGGCCGCTCGTCCGGTCCGGGAGTCGAGCTCCAACTCACGCTGCTACGCCGGAGCGTTGCCCCATGAAGAAGTCCCCGCGTCAGTCACGGGCCGCCCGCGGCCAGTCCATGGTGGAGTACGCCATCGTCACCGCGGCCCTGCTGGGCTTCAGCACGATGGGGTGGCCGTTCCTGGTGGCGCTCTTGAACGCGCTCCACCGCTACTTCAACTCCATCTACTACGTCATCCAGGCCCCCATCTGAGCCATGGGGGCTTGGGTGCCCAAGGCTACGGGGTCACCGTGGTGACGAACTCCGCCTTGCCACCGGAGACCTTGAGCACCACGGCCTCCTTCACCGCGTCGCGGTTGGCGTCCAGGGTGATTTTCCCCGCCACGCCCGGGAAGTCCTTCGTCGCCGCAATCGCGTCGCGCAGCGACGGGCCGCTCAGGTCCGGCGCGCGCTTCATGGCGTCAATCGTCACCCGCGCCGCGTCGTAGGCCAGCGCGGCCACGCTGTCCGGCACGCTGCCGTAGGTGGCCTTGTAGCGGGCCAGGAACTTCTGGAGCACCGGGTCCGGGTTGCCCGGCGAGTAGTGGTTGGAGAAGTAGCTGCCCTCCAGCGCGGAGCCGCCCAGCTCGTACAGCTTGTCGGAGTCCCAGCCGTCGCCGCCGAGCAGCGGCACCTTGAGCCCGATTTCACGCGCCTGCCGCGCGATGATGCCCACGTCCGTGTAGTAGCCAGGGACGAAGACGGCGTCCGGCTTCAGCCGCTTGAGGGACGTGAGCTGCGCGCGGAAGTCCGTGTCGCCCTTGGAGTAGCTCTCTTCGCCCGGCACCTCGCCGCCGAACGCCTTGAACTTGTCCGTGAACACGTCCGCCAGGCCCATGGAGAACGCGCTCTTGTTGTCGCGCAGCACCGCCACGCGGGACAGCTTCAGGTTCTCCCGCGCGAACTTCGCCATGACGAGCCCCTGGAAGGGGTCGATGAAGCAGACGCGGAAGATGTAGTCGCCCTTCTGCGTCACCTCCGGCGCGGTGGACGTGGGCGTCACCATGGGCACCTGGCCCGCCTGCGCCTTCTCCGCCATGGCCATGGACACCGACGAGGCCGCCTCGCCCAGAATCGCCACCACCTTGTCCTGGGTGATGAGCCGCGTCACCGCCTGGGCGCCTTCCTCCGGCCGGCCCTGGCTGTCGTACACGCGCACCTGGAGCTTCTTGCCCTTCACGCCGCCTGCTTCGTTGGCCTCCTTCAGCGCCAGCTCAATGCCGTTGCGCGCGGACACCCCGAAGGTCGCCTCGCTGCCCGTGAGGCTGCCGACCTCTCCCAGCAGAATCGTGTCCGAGTCCACCGGAGCGGCCGGTGCCCCGCTCGCCTGTCCCTCCGGCGAGGGCGCGGTGGGGGCAGGCGCGTTCTTCTTCTCGCAGGCCACCACGGCCAGGGCCAGGGTCGCGAGCAGCATCAGGGGACGGCGCATCGGCAATATTCCTCCGGGGGACGGTGGCGTCACCCTATCCCTCTCCCCTCCACCCTCCAACCAGCGGCGCTTCAGGGAGGGATTCAAATTGCAATGTGGACTAAAACGGTCCTGATTACATAAGAGGTCAACGTGGCCCGAGGCTCTTCGGCGCCTGGAACCCAGAGAGGAGACACCCGCACCCATGCTCCGGATGAGCAAGATGACCGACTACGGCATCGTGCTGATGACCGAGCTGGCTCGCGCGGAGGGTGACACGCGCACCACCCGTGAGCTGGCGGCGCGCACGCGCGTGCCACTTCCCTCGGCCAGCAAGGTGCTCAAGGGCCTGCTCCAGGCGGCGCTCGTGGTGTCGCACCGTGGCGCCAACGGCGGCTACGGGCTGGCGCGCCCGGCCCATGAGCTGTCGCTGGCGGAGCTCGTCTCCGCGCTCGAAGGGCCGGTCGCCCTCACGGAGTGTGGCGTCCACACCTCCGGGGGTGCGCCCTGTGAGCTGGAGTCCGTCTGCCAGGTGCGGGGCCACTGGCGCTTCATCAACAACGCCATCCAGGAGGCCCTGGGGCGGCTGACGCTGGCGGACCTCATCGCCCCCGCGCCCCGCGTGCCCGAGCGCCTCGTGGGCCTGGGGACACCCGCTCGCCCGGCGCCTTCCCCGGCCGCTGGCCAACCCCCTTCCGTTTCCGCGACAGGAGTCCGCTCATGAGCACCGAAACCCTCCAGGAACTGACGCGTCGCCCGTATGCGGCGGGCTTCATCACCCAGGTGGAATCGGACACGTTCCCCCCGGGGCTGGACGAGGACGTCATCCGCCAGCTCTCCGCGAAGAAGGGCGAGCCGGAGTTCCTCCTCGACTGGCGCCTCAAGGCCTTCCGTCACTGGCAGACGATGCGGGAGCCCACGTGGCAGGCCGTCACCTACGCGCCCATCGACTACCAGGCCATCCGCTACTACTCGGCGCCGAAGCAGAAGCCGGTGAAGGCCAGCCTGGACGAGGTGGACCCGGAGATTCTGCGCACCTACGAGAAGCTCGGCATTCCGCTGCATGAGCAGAAGCTGCTGCAGAACGTGGCGGTGGACGCCGTCTTCGACTCGGTGTCGGTGGCCACCACGTTCAAGGACAAGCTGGCCAAGGCGGGCGTCATCTTCTGCTCGTTCTCCGAGGCCGTGCGCGAACACCCGGAGCTGGTGAAGAAGTACCTGGGCACCGTCGTGCCGTACTCGGACAACTACTTCGCCGCGCTCAACTCGGCCGTCTTCAGCGACGGCTCGTTCGTCTACATCCCCAAGGGCGTGCGCTGCCCCATGGAGCTGTCCACGTACTTCCGCATCAACGCGGCGGAGACGGGCCAGTTCGAGCGCACGCTCATCGTCGCGGAAGAAGGCTCCCACGTGAGCTACCTGGAGGGCTGCACGGCCCCCCAGCGCGACACCAACCAGCTGCACGCCGCGGTGGTGGAGCTGGTGGCGCTGGACAACGCCACCATCAAGTATTCCACGGTGCAGAACTGGTACCCGGGCGACGCGGAGGGGCGCGGCGGCATCTACAACTTCGTCACCAAGCGCGGCATCGCGCACCGGGCGGCGAAGATTTCGTGGACCCAGGTGGAGACGGGCTCGGCGATTACGTGGAAGTACCCGAGCGTCATCCTCAAGGGGGATGACTCGGTGGGCGAGTTCTACTCGGTGGCGCTCACCAACAACATGCAGCAGGCGGACACGGGCACGAAGATGGTGCACATCGGGAAGAACTCCCGCAGCACCATCGTGTCCAAGGGCATCTCCGCTGGCCGCGGGCAGAACACGTACCGCGGGCTGGTGAAGGTGCTCAAGAGCGCCCAGAACGCACGCAACTACACGCAGTGCGATTCGTTGCTGCTCGGTGACAAGTGCGGCGCCCACACGGTGCCGTACATCGAGGTGAAGAACGCGTCGGCGCAGGTGGAGCACGAGGCGTCCACGTCGAAGATTGGCGAGGACCAGCTCTTCTACTGCCGGCAGCGGGGCATCTCGCAGGAGGACGCGGTGTCGATGATCGTCAACGGCTTCTGCCGCCAGGTGTTCAAGGAGCTCCCGATGGAGTTCGCGGTGGAAGCGCAGAAGCTGCTCGGAGTGAGCCTGGAAGGGAGCGTGGGGTAGGTATGGCGCTATTGACTGTTCGCAACCTGCACGCCCGCGTGGCGGGCAAGGACATCCTCAAGGGCATCGACCTGGAGGTCGCCCCCGGTGAGGTCCACGCCATCATGGGCCCCAACGGCTCAGGGAAGAGCACGCTGGCCAGCGTGCTGGCGGGCCGTGACGGCTACGAGGTGACGCAGGGCGAGGTGCTGTTCGACGGCAAGCCGCTGCTGGAGCTGTCGCCCGAGGCCCGCGCCGCCGCGGGCGTGTTCCTCGCCTTCCAGTACCCGGTGGAGATTCCGGGCGTGGGCAACATCCACTTCCTGCGCACCGCGCTCAACGCGCAGCGCCGCTCGAAGGGGCTGGAGGAACTGGACGCCATGGACTTCCTCCAGCTGGCCAAGGAGAAGTCGAAGCTGGTGCAGCTCGACGCGGCCTTCATGAACCGCTCGGTGAACGAGGGCTTCTCTGGTGGCGAGAAGAAGCGCAACGAGATCTTCCAGATGGCGGTGCTGGAGCCGCTGCTGGCCATCCTCGATGAGACGGACTCCGGCCTGGACATCGACGCGCTGCGCACGGTGGCCGGCGGCGTCAACGCGCTGCGTTCGCCCGAGCGCGGCATGGTGCTGATTACGCACTACCAGCGGCTGCTCGACTACATCGTCCCGGACAAGGTGCACGTCATGTCGGCGGGCCGCATCGTCCGCTCCGGTGGCCGTGAGCTGGCGCTGGAGCTGGAGCAGAAGGGCTACGGCTGGCTGGGCCTGGACGGCGCCAAGGCGTCGGCGGCGGAGGCACGGCGATGACGGCGGCCCTGGCGCACTACCTGGACGTGGCCACGCGCTTCCAGGCGGCGCCCGAACAGGCGTCCGCGCCACAGTGGCTCAAGCGCCTGCGCGCCGACGCCCTGTCCCACTTCGAGCGGCAGGGCCTGCCCACGACGCGTGACGAGGCGTGGAAGTACTCCCGGCTGGGGTCCATCGCGGAAGGAGCGTTCCTTCCACGGACGGGGGCGTCCCGGGACACCGCCCACCTGTCGGCGGTGGTGGAGCGGCTGGGCCTGCCAGGGCCCCGGTTGGTGTTCGTGGACGGGCGGCTGGCGCCGGAGCTGTCGTCCGTGGTGGGCCTGCCGCGCGGGCTGACGCTGAAGCCGCTGCGGGACGCGGTGCGCGAGGACGGCGAGCTGCTGGAGTCCCTGCTGGGGCAGCGGGCCCTGGCGAAGGAGCACGCCTTCACCGCGCTCAACGCGGCGCTGCTGGAAGAGGGCGCGCTGCTGCGGCTGGCGCCGGGTGCGCTGAGCGAGGTGCCCGTGCAGTTGGTGTTCCTCACGCGCGGCGACGCGCCGGTGCTGTCCAGCCCGCGCATCCTCGTGGTGGCGGAGGAGAGCAGCGAGGCGACGCTGGTGGAGACGTATGCCAGCGCGGGGCCCGTAGGCTCGGCGGCGACGTTCACCAACGCGGTGACGGAGGTGACGCTGGGAGACAACGCCAGCCTCCACCACTACAAAGTCCAGGTGGAGGCGGACGCGGCGCTGCACCTGGGCGCGCTCCATGCCCGGCAGGGGCGGGACAGCCGCTTCGCTTCGCATGCCTTCGCCTTTGGCGGGGCCATGGCGCGCAACGAGGTCCACGCGGCCTTCGCGGGCGAGGGGGGCGACGCGACGCTGAATGGCCTGTACGTGGGGCAGGGCGCGCAGCACCTGGACAACCGCACGGCGCTGGACCACGCGGTGCCCCGGTGTACCAGCCGTGAGCTGTACAAGGGCGTGCTGGACGGCCAGTCACGCGGCACCTTCCACGGGCTCATCCGCGTGCGGCAGGACGCGCAGCGCACGGACTCGCGGCAGCAGAACCGCAACCTGCTGCTGTCGGAGTCGGCGCAGGCGGACGCGCGCCCCCAGTTGGAAATCTTCGCGGATGACGTGAAGTGCGCGCACGGCGCGGCGGTGGGGCGGCTGGACGCGCAGGCGCTGTTCTACCTGCGCTCGCGCGGCGTGCCCCAGGCGGAGGCGGAGCGGCTGCTCACCTACGCCTTCGCTCGCGAGGTGGTGGAGGCGGTGCCCGCCGGCCCCGTGCGCGCGAACATCGAGGCGCTCCTGGCCTTGAATCTGCCGGGCGCGGCGCAACGCGAGGTGACGGCATGAGCGGCTTCGACGTGAAGAAGGTCCGCGAGGACTTCCCCATCCTCCACCAGGAGGTGCGGGGCCGGCCGCTGGTGTACCTGGACAGCGCCGCCACGGCGCAGAAGCCGCAGGCCGTCATCGACGCGCTGGTGCGCTTCTACCAGCACGACAACGCCAACGTGCACCGCGGCGTCCATGTGCTGTCCGAGCGCGCCACGGAGGCCTACGAGGGCGCGCGTGAGACGGTGCGCCGCTTCATCAACGCCCGGGACGCGAAGGAAGTCGTCTTCGTGCGTGGCACCACCGAGGCCATCAACCTGGTGGCGCAGACGTATGGGCGCAAGCACATCGGCGCCGGGGACGAGGTGCTCATCACCCAGATGGAGCACCACGCCAACATCGTCCCCTGGCGGATGCTGTGCGAGCAGACGGGCGCCGTGCTCAAGGTCATCCCCGTGGATGACCGAGGCGAGCTGGTGCTCGACGCCGTGGACGCGCTGCTGACGGAGCGCACGCGCATCCTCGCGGTGACGCACGTGTCCAACGCGCTGGGCACCGTGGTGCCGGTGAAGGAGCTCACGCGGCGGGCCCACGCGAAGGGCATCCCCGTGCTGGTGGACGGCGCGCAGGCGGTGACGCACTTCCCCGTGGACGTGCAGGACCTGGGCTGCGACTTCTACGCCTTCAGCGGGCACAAGATGTTCGGCCCCACCGGCATCGGCGTGCTGTACGGCCGAAAGGAGCTCCTGGATGCGATGCCGCCCTACCAGGGCGGCGGCGACATGATCCTCTCCGTGACGATGGAGAAGGTGACGTACAACCGGGTGCCGTACCGCTTCGAGGCGGGCACGCCCAACCTGGAGGGCGCGGTGGGCCTGGCGGCGGCCATCCGCTACCTGGAGGCGCTGGGGATGGAGCACGTCGCCGCGCACGACCGGGCGCTGCTGGCCTACGCCACGCAGGCGCTGGAGTCGGTGCCGGGGCTGCGCATGGTGGGCACGGCGCGCGAGAAGTCCGCCGTGCTGTCCTTCATGCTGGCGGATATCCACCCGCACGACGTGGGCACCATCCTGGACCGCGAGGGCATCTGCATCCGCACCGGCCACCACTGCGCGCAGCCGGTGATGCAGCACTTCAAGGTGCCGGCCACGTCCCGGGCGTCGCTGGCGCTCTACAACACGCGCGAGGACGTGGACGCGCTCGTCCGCGGCCTGCACAAGGTCCTGGAGGTGTTCCAGTGAGTGCGTCGGATGACTTGAAGGACCTCTATCAGGAGGTCGTGCTGGAGCACTCGAAGCGGCCACGCAACTACCGCGTGGTGGAGGGCGCCACCGCGGAGGCGGCGGGCCACAACCCGCTGTGCGGCGACCAGTTGGTGGTGACGTTGAAGGTGGAGGGCGGCGTCATCAAGGACGTGGCCTTCCAGGGCCAGGGCTGCGCCATCTCCAAGGCGTCCGCGTCGTTGATGACGGGGGCGGTGAAGGACCGGACCCGCGCGGAGGCGGAGGTCATCTTCGAGCGCGTCCATAAACTGGTGACGGAAGGTCCGGAGTCGGTGGACGTGGACGCGCTGGGCAAGCTGGCGGTCCTGTCCGGCGTCAGCGAGTTCCCCGCGCGGGTGAAGTGCGCCAGCCTGGCCTGGCACACGCTGCGCGCGGCATTGGAGGGACGCGGCGAGGCCGTGTCCACGGAGTAGGGGTGGAGGGCCACATGCGAGGAATGATGGCGGTGTTGGAGCGCGACGTGTCCGCGACAATCATCCCCAGCGGAGACCGGGTGGTGCTGCCCGGGGGCTCCGAGCTGCGGGTGACGCAGACGCTCGGCGGCAATCTCACGGTGCAGGACCCCTACGGTCAGCTCTTCCGCATCGACGAGAAGGACGGCGGCGCGCTGGGGGAGGAGTACGCCCCGAAGGAGCGGGCCGCCGGCGACGCCAGCGAGTTCAACGAGGAGCAGGTCTGGGAGCAGCTGCGCACGGTGTATGACCCGGAGATTCCGGTGAACATCGTCGAGCTGGGCCTGGTGTACGCGTGCAAGGCGGAGCCGCTGCCGGAAGGCGGACAGCGCGTGGACATCCAGATGACGCTCACCGCGCCCGGCTGCGGCATGGGGCCGGTGCTGGTGGAGGACGTGCGCACCAAGGTGGGCTCGGTGCCCGGGGTGGCGGAGACGCGCGTGGAGCTCGTCTGGGACCCGCCCTGGGGGCAAGAGCGCATGTCGGACGTGGCGCGGCTCCAGCTCGGGTGGATGTAGCGGTGGGACGAAGGCCCTCGGCGAGCCGCTTCGCCAAGGGCCGGTGACGTCTCAGCGCAGGGCCAGCCGCCGCGCGCCCAGGCCGAGCGCCGCGGTGGCCAGCGTCCCGGCGAGCAGCTTCGGCCACAGGGTGGGCGCTGCCTGGCGCACGGGCACCAGCGGCGCGCGAGCGGAGACCTCCGGCATCTTCTCCGCGAAGAGCTCCACCATGCCCTTGATGAACGCGAACATCTGTCGCGGTCCCGGGCTGGAGACCCAGTTGCCATCGCGCATCACCGGCTCTTCCACCCACCGGCCGCCCGCGTTGCGCACGTCGTCGCGGATGCCCGGCCACGCGGCCAGCGCCCGGCCCTCCACGAGGCCCGCCGAAATCAGGACCCAGGGGCCATGGCAGATGACGGCGATGGGCAGGTCCAACGCGTCGGCGTCCCGCACGAAGTCCAGGGCGAGCGCGCTCTGCCGCAGCAGGTCCGGGTTCACGAAACCGCCAGGCAGCAGGACCGCGTCGAAGTCCGCCGCCTTCACCTCGCGCAGGGACGCGTCCACGGCGATTTTCTTCCCCGGAACCAGGAGGTTCATCCCGCGGATGCGGCCCTTGTGGGGGGACACAATCGTCACCTCGGCGCCCTGACGCTCCAGCTTCTTCACGGGCGCTGTCAGCTCCACCTGTTCGAAGCCATCCGCCGCGAGCACGGCCACTCGCAACCCTCTCAGCTTCTTCATCGCGCTCACCTCGCTGTGTCGGAACGGTCTGTCGTCTCGACACTGTGCATTCTCCCTGGGCCCCGCGTTGTGCCTCCCTGGAGGGCGTGCTACCGACGGAGCGCTCTGGAGGTCTCTCGAATGTCCGCCGCTTCCGTTCCCCTCCGCCGCGCGCTCATCGTGGGTGCAGTGATGCTGCTTTCGCCCATGGGCTGTGCCACCCGTACCGGGGTTGCTCGTACCGACAGCGAGCAGCCGACCTCGCATGACGCGCCAGCGCCCAAGCCGAAGTGGGGGCTGGTCATTCACGGCGGCGCGGGGGTCATCTCCCGGGAGAACCTCTCCCCGGAGCGCGAGGCCGAGGTCCGGGCCGCGCTGACCCAGGCGCTCCAGGCGGGACACGCGGTGCTGGCCGGCGGCGGCTCCGCGCTGGACGCTGTGAGCGCCGCGGTCCGCATCCTGGAGGACGCTCCGTATTTCAACGCGGGCAAGGGCGCCGTCTTCACGCACGACGGCGTCAACGAGCTGGACGCCGCCATCATGGACGGCACGACGCGCAAGGCGGGCGCCGTGGCGGGCGTGCGGCGCGTGAGGAACCCCCTCGCGCTGGCGCGGCTCGTCATGGAGCAGTCGCCGCACGTGATGATGGTGGGGGAGGGCGCGGAGGCCTTCGCGAAGTCGCGGGGCGTGGCGCTGGTGGACCCGAAGTACTTCTACACGGAGGACCGCTGGCAGGGCCTCCAGCGCGCGCTGGAGAAGGAGCGCTCGCGGCAGCAGCCGTCCTCCTCGCTCCCGGCGGGGTATGACCCGGTGAGCGGGGACCACAAGTTCGGCACCGTGGGCGCGGTGGCCTTGGACAAGACGGGCTCGCTGGCCGCGGCCACGTCCACGGGGGGCATGACGAACAAGCGCTACGGCCGCGTGGGGGATGCGCCCATCATCGGCGCGGGGACGTACGCGGACCCGCGCTGCGCCGTGTCCGCCACCGGCCATGGCGAGTTCTTCATCCGCTACACCGTGGCGCGCGACATCTGCGCCCGCGTGGAATACCAGAACGTGCCGTTGTCGGAGGCCGCCGACGTCGTCATCAACGACGTGCTGGTGAAGGCCGGCGGCGAGGGCGGCGTCATCGCCATGGACCGCGAGGGCAACGTGGCCATGCCCTTCAACTCCGCCGGCATGTACCGCGGCTCCGTGGGCGAGGACGGCGAGCCCGTCGTGGCCATCTTCCGCGAGGCGGAGGCCGCTGGCGCGCAGTAGCGGCATGCGGCGGCCATCCTCCGGGACGCGCTCGGGGTGGGGTTGCCTCCCTGAGCGCGCCGTGAGGCGTCAGTCCCGGCCACCGCGGCGTCCACCGTCGCCGCGGCGGTGCCCTCCTCCGTGCGAGGCGCCGTGCTGCCCGCCGTTCCGGCCACCCGGCGACGCCCGGTGGTAGTTGCCGTTGCCCCGGCGGTTGCCGTTGTTGCCGCGGTAGTGGTGACGCACCGGGCTGGGGCCGCGCCGGTAGTTGTACCCGGGGCGGTAGACGTGGTGGCGCACGGCCGGGTAGCGCCGCCAGGTGTGCGTGAAGTAGTGCGGGTGCCGGCGCGCCACGGTGACGTGCGCGTGGCGGTAGACGGGCACCGTGACACGCACCGAGCCGCGGTTGGCCCAGCCGCCAGCGGAGAAGTACCAGGACGGCCCGCGGCGCATCCAGCGGGACGACACATAGACGAGCCCAGGACGGGGCGGGGCGGCCCACATTCCACCCACCCACACGTAGTTGGCGCCAGCCCAGTACCAGTAGCCGGGCGTCCAGACGTAGGAGGGGGCTGGCGGTGCCGGCGCGTGCTCGACGCGGAGCGGCGGAGGCGCCTGCTGCGTGGTCAGCTCCTCGCTCGCCACGGCGATGGGAATCTCCACCACCGGGGAGTCATGCCGGGCCCAGCCGCCGGACACCCACCGCCACATCCGGCCGTCCGGCTCCCAGTAGCCGTTGATGAACCGGTAGCCGTCCATGGGCGCCAGCCAGGTGCCGGCGTTGAAGCGCCACTCGTTGCCGTCCCAGTACCAGTGGCCGGAGGCCCAGACGGCGCCCGCGAAGGGCCGGGCCGACGTGTTCTCCGCGGGGAGCTGCGGCGGGGCGAAGGGCGCCATGGGCGCCGTGTCCTCGTCCTCGAACTCCGTGTCGTCGTACGCGTATTCGGAATATCCAGGCTCTGACGCGGGGACCGGCGCGGTCTGCGCATGAGCCATGGGCGCCGCCAGCAAGGTCACCAGACAAGCCCACCATCGAGGAGTCATCGCGTCATCTCCGTGGGTTACCAGACAGGTGCTGCCACCGGCCCCCCTGGGAATCCCCCAGTGCGGGGCCGGTGTGGAGAAAAGACGCGGCGCCGTCCGGCTTTATTCATCCCCTGGCTAGGGCTTCACCAGGACCAGCTCCCGCGTCTGGATGAGGTCCACGTCCCCGGTGAAGCCGGAGAACAGCTCGTACTGGTCGGGCATGACGCGGTTGCGCGGCACGCGCAGCGACTCGGTGACGCTGAGCGTCGAACCGTCCTGCTTCTCCGAGCGGGTGAAGCGGCCAAACGCGTTCTCCGCCTGGAGTGACGCCTGGGGGTCGGTGAGCTTCCAGCCCTTGGGCATGGACAGCGTCACCTGCGTGCGGCTGGCCTCGGTGGTGTCGATGTAGAGCGGCGTGCGGCGCGTGCTCAGCTGCACGAAGCGCCGGCCGAGCTGCGCGGGGAAGGTGAGGGGCCCCAGCGCCATCCGCTGACCGCCCTCCATCCGCCCGAAGCGCGGCACGGTGAACTCGTAGCGCAGCACGAAGGGCGCGCCCACCTGCTCCTGGTGCTCCAGCTTCACGCTCGACAGCGACGCGCCGCCGAAGTACCGCGCCACCGCGCCCTGGAGCGCCTGGTTGCGGCTCTCCGCCGACAGCTGGTTGAACGCCTCGGCGATCTGCGCCGCCTCGAAGCCGGAGTACGTCTCCTCGCCCTGTCCGCTGAGCGTGCCGTCCTCGGCGAGCTTCAGCGCCAGCTTCACTTCCTTGCCGGGGACTTCCTTCATGGGCGGCGTCTGCACCTTCTGCAGCGGGCGGCCGGGCTCGGGCAGCAGCCACGCCTCCTGGCCGCCCATGGCCAGCTCCGGCAGCTCGCCGAAGGGGCCATAACGCACGGACGTGTCCACCCACACCGGCTCGGTGCCGGGCACCTCCACGCGCAGCGCCGCGTAGGGCAGCAGCGCGTCCTGGGGGAAGGTGTAGGCCGACGGGTCCGTGTTGAAGGTCCGCACCGCCACCACCCGCGAGGGAATGCCCAGCGCGTCCAGGCCGGCCTTCATCACCGTCAGCCGGCTGCCCCGGTCCTGGGCCACCGTGGACGCCGCCGTCTGGCTCAGGCTCGCGTCCCGGCCGGAGAAGCGCTGCATCACCGCGGCGTGCAGCGCCTTCACCGCGTCCAGGCCCGACTTGCCCTCCGCCGCCTTGCGCGCGAAGGCGTCCACCTCCGCCGTGCGCAGCCAGCGCTCCTGGAAGGCGTCGCCGTAGAGCTTCACCAGGGCCTCGTTGCCCGTGGTGCCCGCGCCCACGATGACGAAGGGCAGGTACTCGTTGGCGGAGGGCGGCGCGTCCGGCTCGGGGATGAACGGCGGCACGCGGCGCGTCTCGAAGTGGAACACCTCCAGGTCGCCGTCCACCTTGGGCTCCGGCACCTTCATCCCGTGGGCGTCCACCTTCATGCCCACGCCCTTGGGCGCCACCACCGTGTACGTCACCCAGGCGTTGGGCTGGTTGGCAATCTGGAAGTAGAAGGCGGACGCCGTGAAGCCCGGCTGCGCGGGGCCGCGCGGGGGCTCCGCGAGCAGGTACTCCACCTCCACGTAGTCCCCCACGGCCACGCCGGGCAGGCTCACGGTGTCCTTGCCTTCGATGTTCTCCGGCTCCAGCACCCGGCCGTCCGCCTTCAGCGTGCGCAGCGCCAGCACCTGCGCGCCGCGCGGCACCGTCACCTCTGCAATCTCCTGCACGCCCGACTGCTCCAGCGCCTTCTGCACCGTGTGGATGCGGTTGACGATGCTGCCGTCGGGGTAGACGCGCACCGCCGCCGCGTCCAGCACGAAGGCCGCCGCGCTGCCGCCGCTGACGGGCTCCGCCTCGTAGGCGCGGATGGCCTCGCGGCCGTCCACGGCGTAGGCCTGCAGCAGCTCGCGGCCCGTCTTCGCGCGCTCCTCGGCGCGGCGCAGCGTCAGGTCGTCGCCCGCCATCGCCAGCGCCTTCTCGCGCAGCTTGAGCGCCTCGGCCGGCTGGCCCGCGTACTCGCGCACGTCCGCCATGCGCTTCACCAGCTCCGCGTTGCGAGGCCACACGGCCGCCAGCTTCTGGAGCACCGCGGTGGCGTCGTCGAAGCGGCGCTTGGACACGTAGAGGTGGGCCAGCGTGTTGGCCAGGCTGATGCTGCTGGGGTCTCTGGCCTGGAGCTCGCCGTACAGCTTCGTCGCCGTCTCCATGTCGCCGCGCGCGCGCGCGTGCTCGGCCTGGCGCACCACCGTCCCGGGGCAGCCCTCCAGGGACGCCACCAGGGTGTCGCTCCGCGCCGCCGCGTCACGGCGGCGGGCCAGGCTGTACTGGAGCGTCAGCGCCTCGCACAGGCCGGGCTGGGCCTCCAGCGCCGCGGCGAGCGACTCCTCCGCCAGGGCCTCCACTTCCAGCGCCAGCGCGGCGCGGGCGCGCAGCATGAACACCGGGTGGCCGGCGGGCTGGGCCACCTCGGACGCCGTCTTCAGCAGGTCCATGGCGGAGGTGGGCTGGCCCTCGTCGAGGAAGAGCTCCGCGCGCAGCAGCAGCGCCGCCACGTTGCCCGGGTCCTTGGCCAGCACGGACTCCAAATCGCGCGTGGCCCGGCCGCGCGCCACCTTGGAAGGCACGGTGCGGTCCGCGGACGCGACCTCCGCGCGCAGCCACAGCAGGGCCGGGGTGTTGGCGTCCACCGAGGCCATCAGCCGCCGCGCGCCGTCCGCGTCCCGCTGCAGTCCGTCCCGCACCGCCAGCACCACGGCCAGCAGCTCGCCGGCCTCCTCGTGCAGGGCCGTCTTCAAGCCCTCCGTGGTGGGGAACACGCCGGGCGTCGCGTCGGAGCGCTCGACCTTGCCGCCCCACGCCGCCGGCGCCGCGCCGGTGGCCGCGCTGAAGCGCACGCCGGACGGACGCCCGTCCACGCGCAGCAGGGCGAAGGTGAGCAGTCCGGACGTGCCGCCCTTGAGCTGACGCACGACGAAGCGGTGCTTGCCCGCGGGCAGCTGCACGGCGCGCGCGGTGACGGTGGAGGTGGCGCGCTCCCAGGCCCGGCGCTCCATCAGCGGGGCCCCGTCCACCAGCACCTGGTGCGAGGTGCCGCTCACGGTGCGGGCCACGTAGAGGCCCGGCTCCGTCACGTCCGCGTCGAAGGCCTGCACGTAGAGGTCGCCCTGGCCGGGCTCGCCCGTCAGGTCCATCCGCCCGTCAGGGGCGCGCACCGTGCGCACCGGCAGCGGACCGAAGGCGCTGGTGAAGGGGCCCGCCAGCGAACCACTCTGGCTCACGGGCGTTTGCTCGTCCCAGGCCAGCACGTGGAAGGGCGAGAAGGGCCCCACCAGCGAGACTTCGCTCACGCCGCCCAGCTGCCGCATCGCCGCGTCGCGGGCCTCCGCGTCGCCGCGCACCACGGCCACCGACATCCGCGCGCCGCGCAGCAGATAGGCGGCCTCGCCCGTCGCGCCCGCCGCCAGCGCCCGCTCCACGCCGCGGAGGATGTCGTCGTCCAGCGCCCGCGACGTGCCCACCGAATCCAACACGTGGCGCGCCGCGACGGCCGCCAGCGGATGCGTGGGCGCCCGCGCCGCCAGCTCCAGCGACGCCACCAGCGCGCGGTCGGGACGGCCCGCGCGGCGTGCCATCAGCGACTGGCCGGCCAGCGCGTAGACGTCTCCCGCGTCGCGGGCAATGGCGTCATCGAAGCGCTGCTGCGCCAGCGTGGCGTCACCCGCGACGAGCAGGGCGTGGAAGCCCGCGAACGCGAGCGTGCGGGCCTGTTGGGTGCCCTTCTGCACCTGCTCCGCGGCGGTTTCGAGGACGCGCGGTGTCGCCGTGGAAGTGGAGCGGTGGCAGGCCGTGAGGGCCGTGACGAGTGCGAGCGCGGCGAAGCCGAGTCGAATGGTGCGCATAGGAGGGGCCAGGGATAGTGCAATCCCTTGGCCGTGGCCATATTCCCCTGCGCTGGAATGTCCGGGGCGCGTGCCGCCGGACGCTCTACCGCCGCTTCGTGGGGCTCTTCGAGGAGCCCCTGGCGGGCTGCCGCTTCGGGGGCGGGGGAGGCCGCTTGGCGGGCACCGCCTTGGCCGGCACCGCGGCGACCACGGCCTTGGCTACCGGCACGGGCGCCGTCGTCCCCGGGGGCGGCGCGCGCCGCACGGTGTAGACGAAGCCCTCCGCGCGGCAGGTGCCTTCGATGCAGCCGAAGGCGGGCACGGGCGCGTCCCCGAAGTGCTCCATCCAGCCCGGACCCAGGTTGAGCGGCTCGCCAATGGCGCGCTGGTCCTTGCCCTTGCCCACGTAGCCTTGCATGACGCCGTCCGCGTCCACCCGCAGTTCCAGCGCGGCCTCGCCCTCCGGCGACGCCAGGCCCAGCATGGTGCCGCGGCGCTCGCCCAGGGCCCATTCGAGCCGCAGCGGCGCGCCCCCGCCGTCGTGGATGAGCGCCACGTAGCGGCCCGTGCTGCCCTGCAGCAGCAGCGCGGCCGAGGGGGCCTGCAGCGACGGCCCGTAGAGCATCACGTAGCCGCGGCGCTTCCAGGTGTCCGGCGGCGCGTCCGCGCGCACGCGGGCGCTGAGCACGGCGATGTCGCCGTCCAGCCCCACCACGTCCACGCGGGCACGGCCCACGCGCGACTGCGAGCGCTCCTCCACGGGCGGGAAGATAATGGCCTTCTCCTCCGCCTCCACCGGCCGTCCGGCGACCAGGAGCGACGGCGCGTCCGGCCCGTCACCCACCGACACCGTGCGCTTCTCGGAGCCCGTCTCCAGCCGGCCCGGCATGGACCGGGGCGAGGGCGGGCCCAGGTCCGCGTTCAGCGCGGCCCCTGGCTGCGGCGGCACGGGCTTCTCCCCGCTGCGCAGCCACTCCCGGCCCAGCACGGCCAGCGCCGCCATCACCAGCAGCACGGCCGCGGCCTGCAGGGCCAGGCGCACCACCTTGCGCACGCCCTGGCGGACGCGCTGGAGGTGCGTCAGCTTCACCGGCGCCAGGGACGGCAGGCTGCCCGGGACGAGCAGCTCAAGGTCCGCGATGAGCGCGGTGACGGAGGGGTAGCGGTCCTCCGGGTCCGGCTTGAGGCACCGCGTGACGATGATGTCCAGCCGCGCGTCCAGCCCCGGCTTGCGCCGCGACGGCGGGTCGAAGGTGCCCAGCGGCACCTCGCCCGTGAGCCACTCATAGAGGATGACGCCCAGCGAGAAGATGTCCGCGCGCGCGTCCGCGCTCTTCGCGTCCACGCGCTGCTCGGGCGCCATGTACGACAGCGTGCCCATGGACATATGCGTGGACGTGAGCGCGTAGCGCGAGGACGGGCTGGCGTCATCCAGGAAGGACGCCAGCCCGAAGTCCGACACCTTGGCGATGCCGCCGGCCTGCTGGTCCAGCAGGATGTTCTCCGGCTTCAAGTCCCGGTGGATGACGCCGCGGCCGTGCGCGTACTCAATGGCGCGGCAGATCTGCAGCATGCGCCGCAGCGCGCCCACGACGTCCAGCTGCGGCTCGCGAATCAGCTCCCGCAGCGACGGGCCATCCACGAAC
Source organism: Myxococcus sp. AM009 (assembly GCF_013372605.1). Lineage (NCBI taxonomy): Bacteria > Pseudomonadati > Myxococcota > Myxococcia > Myxococcales > Myxococcaceae > Myxococcus > Myxococcus sp. AM009. Next base: position 7,488 of record NZ_JABXEP010000087.1, on the reverse strand, counting down.
TCCATCACCAGGTAGTACGTGGTGTCCGTCTTCCCCTTGTCGACGATGGAGACGATGTGGGGGTGGCTCAGGGTCGCGAGCGCGGCGGCTTCCTTCTGGAAGCGCGCGATGAAGGACGGGTCCTTCGCCAGCTCGGGGTTGAGGAGCTTGACCGCCACTGTGCGGCCTAGCGAGAGCTGGGTGGCCTTGTGGACCTCTCCCATGCCTCCGCTGCCGACGAGCTTGTCGAGGTGGTAGCCGCTGATGATGTCCGAAGAGCGCGGACGGCTGATCGCGGTGGGGTCGATTGAGGACATGGCGGTGAGCGAAGGGGCGGCCAGGGTAGCAGAAACCCGGCGCTGGAAATGTCCGCTCATGCACGGGTCGGCATTGCCCCCCGGCAAGCCGCCAGGCGCCCCGCCTGCCTGCCGTTCAGAGTCCGGACACCGGCGTGCGGCTCACCGCCTGGCGCAGGCTGTTGCGGACCTGGTCCAGGGAGGAGCGCATCTGCCCATGTCGGACGGACGCCGCCACCGCGCGCGCCAGGGACTTGAGCAGCGTCACTTCCTCGGGCTTCCAGGCGCGAGGACGGCGGCAGTCCTCGAAGGCCACCATGCCCCACCACTGCTGCCGGGAGGGATTGATGGGGCACAGGAGGATGGACTGCGTTCCCTGGCGCTCCAACAGGTCCTTCATCGTCGGGGGCGCGTCACGAGTGGGACACGCCACCACCATGCCGGCCTCCAGCATGTCCACCCAGCCCGGCGCGAACTCGCGGAAGGAGAAGGCCCGCATCACCGGGTTGGCCAGCGGCGACGGCGTGGGCGGCTCCGCCCAGGCGTGGCGCATGTCGGTGATGAACCGGCCGTAGGTGCCCTGTACGCGGTTCTCCAGGATGTACGCGCGGTCCACGCCCAGCGCGTGGCCCACCATGCTCAGCGCCTCCATGCCGGTGCTCGGGCCCAGGCCCTTCTCCAGCAGCAGCTTCGAGGCTTCCGACACCTTCGAGAAGGCTTCGATCATTGGTGCGCTCGTTTGATTTCCGACCCTGTCCGGGACGGTCAGTGATTCACTGAAGTCATATTAAGCAGGATTCTTCTGTTTCTGTCAAATCTCACGTTCACTGGACGGATTGACGGGCGCGCGGAAGTCCTGACCCGGATGGGTTTTCCTGGACCTTGATAGGCATTTCGAGAGGGCGTTTCAGAAATCGAGGAGAGGTGGGTTTTTATGGACCCGCAAAGACAACGGGGGTACCTCCCTTGGACGAGGCACCCCCGCGCACCAGCTATAAAGCTGTAAATCTTGATTACTTGGCGTCAACAGCGGCCTTGGTCGCCTTCTTCGCCGGCTTCTTGGTCTTCTTGGCGGGCTTGGCCTCGGGGGCGGCCTCGGCCTGCGCCGCTTCGGCCTGGGGGGCCTCGGGCGCGGCTTCGATGGCGGCGGGCTTGGTTTCGGCAGCGGGCTCGGCGGGGGCCGGGGTGTTGGCGAACGCGGTGGCGGCGGCGAGGAGGGCGGCGGCGAACACGGTCTTCATGAAAAGCTCCGGTGACGAACGACGACGCGAGATTGCGCCGTCCCAACGAGCGAGGGCTTGAGCAGGCGGCGTGCCAGGGACGTTGTCAGAGGGAGCGCAGGTGCCTGTCGCGGATGTCCGTGGGGAGAAACTCCGCAGTTGGAGCTCCGACAGTGGGGGCAGGCTCCCCAGACAGGCAGTTGCTGCTTTGACGATGACGGAGCACTTGAGCAAGCTGCACGCGTCATCTGGTTGCAGGGTGTCGGCCCGGCGCCTTTGTCGCGCATGTCGCGCGGTCATGGTGTGGGAGAGATGGTTCATGCGGTTCCTCTGTTGCGCGACAGTGTTGGCCGTCCTGGGTACGGGTTGCGCGACGACTGTTCCGCTCGAGCGGCTGGAGGCCCAGGTCCTCGAGGCGGACCGGTGGCGTCGCGAGTACGAGGCGGAGCGCGAGCGCGCCGAGGCGTTCGCGCTGCGCCTGGCCCAGCAGGAGTCGGCGCTGGAGCAGGTGCGGCTGGAGCGCGCGGAGGCGGAGCAGGCGCGCGCGGCGCTGTTGGAGGAGCTGGTGCGCACCGAGGCGGACCGGCACGCGCTGGAGGAGCACAACACCCAGCTGCTGGTGCTGGAGCGCGAGGTCCACGAGCTGAAGGAGCTGAAGGAGATGCACGAGGAGCTGTCGGACGTCTGGTACGAGTCCGCGCTGGAGCGTGCACGGCGGCGGTTGAACAATCCGCTCCAGCCGGCGGCCCTCCCCGCGGCCGGCAACGTCGCGCCGACGGCGCCCTGACGTCCCGCCGGACGCGCGCCGCGGGCCCCGTGATAGAGGAACGGCGTGGCGAGCTCCCGCATCCCCATCCGCGGCTACCGGGCCGGCTTCTTCTTCGTGGTCGTCCTCCTGTCGGCCGTCACCGCTTTCACGTTGTGGACGGAGGTCCGCACGGGCAGCCAGGTGGACGGGTTGGTGCAGGAGGCGCTGGAGCGGGCCGGCTCCATTGGCCGCATCCGCGTGGACGCGCTGTCGCTGGAGTCCGCCATCGAGGCGCATGTCCGCGCCACGGGTGACGCCGAGCGCCGCGCCGCGGACGCGGTGATGGAGCAGATTTTGGCGGACATCCGCGCCTCGTCGGAGGCGTACACACGCAACCTGCCGCAGGGTGAGAAGGCGCTGTGGTACCGCTTCAACGCCGCGTGCCAGGGGCTGGCGGACCAGGTGCGCGCGGCGGCCATCTTCTCGCAGCGCCGCGAGGCGGAGCGGGCCCGGCGCCACCTGGCCGAGCGCATCCGCCCGCTGGCGGCGGAGCTGGACGCGCTGGGGGGCGCGCTGGAGGAGGAGAACGCCGCCGAGGCACGCAGGCTGGTGAACCGGCTGGACGACCTGCGCGTGCGCAACACGGCGCTGGGCGCGGGCGCCACGCTGCTGGCCATCCTCCTGTCGTCGCTGGTGGGTTGGCGCGTCACCTCGCTGCTCAAGCGCCAGGAGGCCATCATCCAGGGCCAGCTGGAGGAGCTGGGCCGGCACAACCAGGAGCTGGATGCCTTCACGCGGCGCGTGGCGCATGACCTCATCTCCCCGCTGGCGCCGCTCAAGGGCTACCTGACGCTCATCCGCCGCACCGGCGCGGTGAACGACGCGGGCGCGCTGGAGATGCTGGCGCAGTGTGAGTCCAGCGCGGTGCGCATGGGCGAGCTCATCGAGGCGCTGCTGCGCTTCTGCCGCGCCGGAACGCGCGGCGAGAGCACGGTGGGTGAGCTGGACACGGCCGTCACCACCGTGCTGCTGGAGGTGGCGCAGACGGCGGCGGCGCAGGGCGTGGCGCTGGAGCGGGAGCTGGAGCCCGGCGTGGCGGTGGACTGCCCCGGACAGCTGCTGCAGGTGAGCGCGCGCAACCTGCTCACCAACGCGGTGAAGTACTCGGCGGGCCGGCCCGACTCCCGCGTGAAGGTGCGCGTGGCCACCGAGGGTGGCATGGCCGTGCTGGAGGTCGTGGACAACGGCATCGGCATGGCGCCGGGCACCCAGGCCTCGCTGTTCCAGCCCTTCTTCCGCGCGCCCGAGGTGCGCGGTCTGCCGGGCCATGGACTGGGGCTGGTCACCACCAAGCGCGTGGTGGAGGCGCACGGCGGTACGCTGGTGGTGCGCTCGGAAGATGGAAAAGGAACGCACGTGGTGGTGCGCTTCCCCCGCGTGGTGCGCCCGGCGGCGGGCACCCGCGGCGCTCAGACAACGACGGCTTCCGCCGGAATACGCAAGGTCGGCACATGAGCTCAGCCCGCATCCTCGTCGTGGATGATGACCCGCAGGCCCGCGATTTGCTCCAGCGCTTGCTGGGCCCCTTGGGCGCGGTGACGCAGGCCCCGGACCCGCGCCGCGCCACCGAGCGCATCGCGGAGGGCGCCTTTGACCTGGTCCTCACGGACATGGCCATGCCCGAGCCGGGCGACGGGCTGAAGGTGCTCCAAGAGGTGAAGGCGCAGCTGCCGGACACGCCGGTGGTGGTGGTGACGGCCTTCGGGAACATCGAGGGCGCGCTGGACAGCATCCAGCAGGGCGCCTTCGACTATCTGGCAAAGCCCTTCGACGTGGACGCGATTCTGCGCGTGGCGAGACGGGCGCTGGAGCAGAAGCGGCTGGTGGAGGAGAACCGCTCGCTGCGCCAGCAGGTGGAGCGTGGCTCGTTGATGATGGTGGGCCGCAGCCCGGCGCTGCTGGAGGTGTACAAGCAGGTGGCGCGCGCGGCGGCCAGCAACGTGCCGGTGCTGATTACGGGCGAGACGGGCACGGGGAAGGAGATGGTGGCGCGCGCGCTGCACAAGCGCTCGCCGCGGATGAGCGGGCCCTTCATCCCCGTGGACTGCGGCGCGATTACCGAATCGCTGATGGAGAGCGAGCTGTTCGGCCACGCGAAGGGCAGCTTCACCGGCGCGTCCGGCGCGCGGCGAGGCGTCTTCGAGGAGGCCAGCGGCGGCACGCTCTTCCTGGATGAGATTGGCGACGTCGGCATGAAGGTGCAGTCGCAGCTCCTGCGCGTGCTGCAGGAGGGCGAAATCCGCCGCGTGGGGGAGAGCATCCCCGTCAAGGTGGACGTGCGCGTGGTGGCGGCGACGAACAAGGACCTCAAGGCGCGGGTGGCCGAAGGCCTCTTCCGCGAGGACCTGCTGTACCGCCTGGACGTGGTGCACCTGCACCTGCCGTCGCTGCGGGAGCGGAGCGAGGACATCCCCGCGCTGGTGGAGCACTTCGCCGGACGTCATGCCCGCGGCGGGGTGCGGCCGGTGGTGACGCCGGACGCGAACGCGCGTCTGGCGGCCTATGACTGGCCGGGCAACGTGCGGCAGCTGGAGAACGTGGTGGCGCGGGCGCTGGCGCTCAACGTGACGGGCGTCCTGGGCCCCCAGGACTTCCCGGAGCCGATTGGGGACGCGTCCACCCCGAAGATGGCGGGCCTGGCGGGCGACATGCCGAGCCTGGCCGAGCTGTCCCGCCGCTACGCCGCGCAGGTGCTCCAGCACGTGGGCGGCAACAAGAGCGAGGCGGCGCGCCTGCTCGATGTGGACCGCAAGACGCTCTACAAGCTGCTGGAGGCTCCGGAGAGCGAGTCGTAGCGCGCGCGCCGAGGCGTCAGTTGATGACGCCGAGCAGCTCCCGAATCTGTCGCAGCATCTCGATCTCCGCCGCGTGCACGCTGCCGTCGCTGGCGATGAGCGCCTTCGCCTCGCGGATGACGGCGGAGGGGTTGGTGCGCAGGATGCCCATGTTCGGCGGGGGCAAAGGCTCGTTGTTCTGCAGACAGCGCGTCAGCGCGGCCAGCTCCTGCAGGGGCACGCTCATGCCTCGCGCGGTGTCCAGGATGTGCTCAATCTCGGCGTGCGCGACGCGGCCATCGACGGTGGCGACCTGGAGCAGCAGCTTGAGGACTTCGACGTGGAACTGTTCTTCGGGGCTCATGTCCCCCTAGGCTGGCGTTTCCTGGGACGCCCGTCCACCTAATGACGGTGTCAGCGCGCGGCGGAGCACCGAATGGCGGTGCTCGAAGAGGCGCCGGATGAAGGCCTCCGTCAGCCGGCCGCCGAAGCGGGGCTCGAAGTCGAGCTGGTCGATGATGTCGACGCCGGCGTGCGCCTCGACGATGCGGCGCTCATGTCGCCACTGACGCATCGCGCTCATGGGGGACTCCTCGACGAAGCGGCGGCCCGGCTCCAGCTCGCGCAACGTCAGGTCGGACCAGCCCACCGGCAGCACGCCGCCCAGCAGCAGCTTGCTGCGGAACAGCGGCTGGCCCGGCTCGAAGGGCAGCTCCTCGAGCCCCGCCACGCCCGGGGGCGCCGTCATCCGCAGGTACGGGCGCAGCTCCGTGGAGATGCCCTTCATCGACGTCACCCACGCCCAGGCTTCAGCGGGGGTGACCTCGACGTACGACTCGAAGCGGAGACTGCGGGTTGCCATGACGCCCCCGGTCCGCGTGTCACCACGCGGTGTGACGGTAGTCCTTGAAGAAGTTGCCCCAGACGTACTCGCCGCTGTTCTCCGAGGCGATGATGGGGTCCACCACCCGCGCCGCCCCGTCGACGATGTCCAGCGGTGGCTGGAAGTCCAGCTCCTGCACCTTGCGCTCCGCGTGCTGCGCGGGGTCCTCGTCGGTGACCCAGCCGGTGTCCACGGCGTTCATGTAGATGTTGTCGCGGGCGTAGTCCGGCGCGGAGGTCAGCGTCATCATGTTGAGCGCCGCCTTCGCCATGTTGGTGTGCGGGTGTTTGTCCGTCTTCGTCCCGCGCGAGAAGCTGCCCTCCATCGCGGAGACGTTCACCACGTGGCCGGGGGATGAGCGGTCCCTGAGCATCAGCGGCTTCAGCTTCCCGACGAGGATGAAGGGCGCCACCGCGTTGATGAGGTGGACCTCCAGCATCTCCGCCGTCTGGACCTCGGCGAGCCGCAGCCGCCACGAGTTCACGTCCCGCAGGTCCACCTGCTGCATGTCCGCGTCCAGCCGGCCCCGCGGGAAGAGGGCGCGCTCGTCACCCTCCTGCTCCAGGTTGTAGGGCAGCATGGACAGCGCGGCGGAGGAGTGGATGCCCAGCGCCGGGTCGCTGCTGCGCCAGGTGGTGGCCAGCTCCGAACCGCCCGCGTTGCCCGCGCCCAGGGCGGCCGGCTGCATCGTGGCGACGCAGGCGTCATGGCCCGCGAGCAGCGCGCGCGCCGCCGCCGGCAGGTCGTCCGCGCGGCGCATCTCTCCCGGCAGCAGGTGGCCGTAGAAGCCCGGGGGCCGGCGCACCGTCTGCGCGGCGTTGTTGATGAGGATGTCCAGGCGCTCGTGCGTCTGCTCGATGTACTTCGCGAAGAGCTCCACGCTGGGCGCGTGCCGCAGGTCCAGCCCGTGGATGTGCAGCCGGTGCGCCCAGTCCGCGAAGTCCGGCTCCTGGACGTAGCGCTGCGCGGCGTCATTGGGGAAGCGCGTGGTGGCGATGACGCGCGCGCCGGAGCGCAGCAGCATCAGCGAGGCCTGGAAGCCAATCTTCACCCGGGCGCCGGTGATGAGCGCGACCTTCCCGTTCAGGTCGGCGCGCTGGGTGCGCTTCGCGTAGTTGTAGTCCGCGCACTCGATGCACATCGCGTCGTAGAAGAAGTGCAGCTTGCGGTACTCGGCCTTGCAGACGTAGCAGCGGCGGGGCTGCTCGAGGATGCGCTCCGGCCCCGCTTCGGAGGGAGGCGGAGGCGGCAGCGCGGGCACCGTGAAGATGGCGGAGCGGCGCAGGGTGCGAATCTCGGTGGTCGCGCGGATGACCCGGTCGTGCTCGCGCTTCGTCTTCTTCCGGTCGCGGCGCAGCGCCTTCGCCATCCGGGACTTGGCGTCGCGGTCCGGGTGCAACACGCGGCCCGCGGCGCTCAGGAAGGCGATGCGGTCCTCCTCGGGGATGCCGGCCAACAGGAAGCGGTCCTCGCTGATAGCCTCCAGGAGCTGGGTGACGCGGCGGACCTCGTCCAGGGACAGGGGGGC
>NZ_JABXEP010000086.1:0-34032 GCF_013372605.1 Myxococcus sp. AM009 | reverse complement strand
GGGGAGGCGCCCCCCGGGGCCGCACGCCAGGCGTTGCGGGGAGGATGGGACAGGAGTATCAGGCCCGCCGCGTTCGCAGACCAACACATGTCGGTGACGTTTTCTTCTCCGGCGGGGCGCCTTTGGTGGGAAATGGCCGGGTCGACCTTGAAGGATTTCACATGAGCCACAGCCATCACCACCACGACGACGACCGGGACAAGGACGAGGTGCTTGCCCGCTACATGGCCCAGCACGGCCTGAAGAGCACGCGCCAGCGCAGCCTCATCATCGACACGTTCTTCTCGGTGGGAGGCCACCTGTCGGTGGAGGAACTGTGGAACAAGGTGCGCGAACAGGACACCAAGGTGTCCGTCGCCACCGTGTACCGCACCATGAAGTTGCTCAACGAGTGTGGCCTGGCCCACGCGCGCAACTTCGGGGACGGGCAGACGCGCTACGAGGCGGCCGCGGGGCGCGACCACCACGACCACCTGGTCTGTACGCGCTGCGGCGCCATCATCGAGTTCGAGAACGAGCGCATCGAGGCGCTCCAGGACGCCGTGGCCCGCAAGCACGGCTTCAAGGTGACGTCGCACAAGATGGAGCTGTACGGCCTGTGCCGTGACTGTCAGCGGGCCGGGCCGCCCGCCTCGGAGGCCTGAGCGCCATGTCCCGCGCGCTGCTCCGGGGAGCCTTCGTGGCGCTGGTGGCGCTGGCCGGCTGCCGGGGGACTCGCCCGGTGGACGCGGGGCACGCCTTCCTCAACGCGCTGGCGCTGCCGTCGGTGGGGCCCACCCCGCATGACCTGCGCGCGCTGGACGGGAAGGTGGTGCTCGTCTCGTTCTTCGCGACGTGGTGCTTCCCGTGCCTGGCGGAGATGCCCACGCTGGAGGCGCTCCAGAAGGACTACGGCCCCCGGGGCTTCCAGGTGGTGGCGGTGGGCATGGACCTGGAGGGGGAGAAGGTCCTGGCCCCCTTCGCGGACCACTATGCGCTGCGCTACCCGGTGCTGATCGCGAACCAGGCGATGATTGAAGGCCACAGCGCCTTCGGGGCCATCCAGGGCCTGCCCACCACCGTGCTGTTGGATCGCCGGGGCCGGGCCGTGGCGGGCTGGCATGGCGTGGAGTCCCACACCGACATGGCGAAGGCCGTGGAGAAGCTGCTGGCCCAGCCCGAGTAGCTCCTCGGCATTGCTACAGGCCTGGAGCGGAAATCTTGCGGGGCAGGGGGCCACTGGTACGGTCCTCCGCGCTCATGACGGCGAGGCGAAAGTTCCTGGTGGTGGCGGTGGGGGTGGCTGCGGCCCTGAGCCTCGTGTCCGTCGTGGACGCGAAGGGCTTCCGCCGCTACCTCTCGCTCCGGCAGGACGTGGAGTCGGTGCAGGCCCGCAACCGCTCCCTGTCGACCCAGAATGAGGCCCTGCGCAAGGAGATTGCCGCCCTGCGCAAGGACCCGGCCGCGCTGGAGCGCGCCGTGCGCGAGGAACTCGGCTTCGTGAAGCCGGGGGAGCTGGTCTTCCACCTGGAGTCCCCATGACGTCGCTGCCCGAGTTTCCGTCTCCCGGAAGGTTGCTGCGTCTCGCGGTCCGGTCCATCCCGGCCGCGGCCGCGCTCGCCACGTTCATCCACCTGGCGCGCGGCGGCTTCCGGGGGCTGAGCACGCTGGGGTGGACCGAGGCGGCTCTGGTGGGCTGCCTGCTGGTGGGCATCGCCGTGGCCGCCTGGCGCCGGGCCATGCGCGGCGCGGTGGGCGCCGTCATCGATTTGCGGGACGACCTGGAGCTGGGCGGCGCGCTCATCTCCGCGGCCTTCGTCGTGGTGGCCATTGGCGGCGGGGATCTGTTCCCCATTGTCTACCTGCTGATGGCGTTCCTGGTGGCCTTCCTGCCGCGCAACGCGGGCCTGACGCTGCTGGGCGTGGCGCTGGTGTACGACGCGCTGGTGACGCTGGTCGGTCCGGTGCCCAACGCCACGGGCTACCTGACGCACGCGGCCTTCCTGGCCCTGTTCTCCGGCCTCTACCACCTGGTGCTGGCGACGCGCATCGCCGCCGCGCGCCGGGCGGAGAGCGACGCGGTGCAGAAGCGCATCCGCGAGGTGGAGGAGCGGGCGCGCACCTTCCGGCTGGTGTCGTCCGGCACGCAGGACAGCTTCAGCGGGATGAGCTCGGACGAGAAGTGGCTGGTGGCCTCGGTGAAGGAGATTGAAGGCGCCGTGCAGGCCGCGCTCGAAATCGCGGAGACGGGGCTGCGCACGAACACCTGCGCCGCGTTCCTGCTCACGTCGGATGACCGGAGCCTCAAGCTGTACGACTGCCGCTCCGGCTCCGAGCGGGTGCAGCGCGAGCGCTTCAACGCGGGCGAGGGCATCATCGGCGGCGTGCTCAAGCGCCGCGCGCCGGTGCGGATGAACTCGCCGAGCGGGCTCAAGGGCGTGACGCACTACGAGGGCGGCGGCCCCGCGGTGCAGGCGCTGCTCGCGGTGCCCATCCTGGAGGCCAGCGGCCTGGTGCGCGGCGTGCTGGTGGCGGACCGGCTGGCGAACGAGCCCTTCAGCGACCAGGATGAGAAGCTGCTCTCCATCATCGCCGGCGAGGTGCTGCGCTCCATCGAGGTGGAGCGGGTGATGAGCTACATCCGCAAGACGCGCGACGAGAAGGACCGGTTCTTCCGCGCCATCGAGGAGCTCAACCGCGCGGGCAGCCCGGACCAGGTGTTCGTGGCGGTGCTGGAGAGCACCCGGCAGCTGGCGGGCCTGGACTTCTGCGCGGTGACGCTGGTGTCCGAGGCGGACGGCAAGCGCATGCACCGCGTGGTGCGCATGTCCGGCGTGACGGCGCAGGGCCAGGCGCTGTCCGGCCAGAGCTTTGAGGACAACAACGGGCTGGTGGCCAACGTGGTCCGCTACGGGGCGCCGCTGCCGGGTCGCGACATCAAGGCCATGGACCGGCAGATCATCTTCGACGACGAGACGCAGATTCGCGGCCTGGGCGCGCTGAAGATCTTCCCGCTGGTGGCGGGGGACCGGATTCTTGGCACGCTGGTGGCGGGCTCGCGCAAGAAGGCCGCGTTCGAGCAGGACGTGCTGCGGATGATCGAGGTCATCGCCATCCAGGCCGCGCAGGCGGTGCTCCGTGCGCAGCTCTTCGAGCAGATGGAGCGCATGGCCACCACGGACGGCCTCACCGGCCTGTTCAACCACCGCACCTTCCAGACGAAGGCGGATGAAATCCTGGCCCAGGCGCGCAGGTACCAGCGCAAGTGCTCCATCATCCTCACCGACGTGGACCACTTCAAGAGCGTCAACGACACCTACGGCCACCCGACGGGAGACCAGGTGCTCAAGGGCGTGGCCCGCATCATCAAGACGATGGCGCGCGACACGGACATCGTCGCGCGGTACGGCGGCGAGGAGTTCGTCATCATCATGCCGGAGACGGACGCCAAGGGCGCCTTCATCATCTCCGAGCGCATCCGCGAGGCCGTGAAGGCGGAGACGTTCCAGACGGAGATGGGGCCGCTGAAGATCACCATGTCGCTGGGCATCGCCACCTTCCCCGACAGCGGCACGGAGAAGCAGCAGCTCATCGACCTGGCCGACCAGTGCCTCTACCACTCGAAGCGCAACGGCCGGAACCAGTCCGTCACCGTGGCCATCATGCAGGGCGGCCGGAAGCTCCAGGCGGCGAACGCGTCCTGAGTTCGAGCCAGGGGGCCGCCCGTGACGCGCGGCCCCCTGGGAGTGCTTCAGCGGCCTACAGCGAGCGCAGGAACGCCAGCAGCGCGTTGCGGTCCGCGCTGCTCATGTTGGCGAAGTTGTTGCGCGCCGCCTGGCCCTCGCCGCCGTGCCAGAGGATGGCCTCGGAGAGGTTGCGGGCACGGCCGTCGTGCAGGTAGGCCTCGCCGCCGCTGACGCCCGCCGTCAGGCCAATGCCCCACAGCGGAGGCGTGCGCCACTCCGCGCCGGTGGCCTGGCCGTCCACCAGGTTGTCCGCCAGCCCCGGGCCCATGTCGTGCAGCAGCAGGTCCGTGTATGGACGGATGCTCTGACCGCGCAGCTCCGCGTGCGGGTGGTACGCGCTGGTCGTCAGGGAGGCCGTGTGGCACCGCGCGCAGCCCGCGTTGTTGAACAGCGTCTCACCGCGCAGCGCCGTGGCGTCGCTCAGGTTGCGGCGCGCCGGCACGCCCAGCAGGGAGATGTAGCGCGTGAGCTTGTCCAGCTCGGTGTTGGCCAGCTCGGTGCTGGTGCCGGCGCAGCCCTGCTGCGACGGGCCGCAGTCCAGCGACGGGAACACGGAGGTGGTGACGCCGAGGTCGCTGTTGAGGGCCTCGGCCACCTGGTGGCGCACCGTGGCGGTGCTGGCCTTCCAGCCGAAGCGGCCCAGCCGCGTCACGCCCGTCTGCGGATCCCTCACCTGGTGCATGCGGCCGGAGATGCCGTCACCGTTGCTGTCGTTGGGGTCCGCCAGCGCGGCGATGGCCGACTCCGGGACGGCCTCCAGCAGGCCCATACCCACCAACTGCGGGGAGATGCGCGCCGAGTAGTTCGTGGGCGTGTTGTTGGTGAAGGCGTAGTTGGGCCGGCGCAGCTCGAACCCGGCGCCGTCCCCGTAGGTGCCGGAGGTGACGGTCCACCCGGTGATGCGGGCCGCGCCCTCGGGCGTGCCGCTGGTGCGGCGCGGCTGCAGCCGGTAGCCGAGGAACGGGTCGGCGGCGCCGTTGGCCTGGCCCACCTTCACCACGTAGTTCGTCAGCGTCGTGTTGGTGCCCGGGGGCAGGGCGCGGCCGTTCTGCACGTGGCAGGAGACGCAGGACGGGGCGACGTAGCTGGGACCCAGCTTGCCCTGGTGCTGGGTGAGGGCGGGGTTTCCCGGCTCGGAGTGGCTGCCATCACCGAAGTTCGTGTGGTGGATGCGGCGGCCCTCCACGAAGGCCTGCGCGCTCACCGGCGCCAGGTTGTTGGCCATCTGCAGGAAGCGGTTGTCGGGCTCGTTGGACTGCGGCGAGCTCAGCGTGGTGCGGCCGCCGCTCCAGCCCGCCTGCGGCATGGGGATGGAGTCCCGGATGGCGCCCGTCACGTCGTAGGGCACCACGCCGCCCGAGCCGACCATGTAGAGGTACGTGGTGGAGTAGTAGTTGAAACGGCCTTCCACCGGTTGACGAAGGAAGACGCCCACCTCCAGCTCCATGCGGTCACCCACGCGGATGGCGCGGCCTTCCTTGGCGTTGAAGTTGACGCTGGACGTGTAGAGGTAGTCGTTCACCGTGGTGAACTGGGCGTTGTGGAAGTACTCCGCCACGGTGCCGAGCCCGCGGAAGAAGGCGCGGAAGTCGGGGCGGTCATACGGGTACACGGTGTGCAGGTTCACCGTGACGCGGTTGCCGCCCTTGGCGACCTCGTCGACGATTTCGATGTAGTGCGTGCGCGCCTGGAAATAGAGGGGCAGGTAGTGGTCATACGACTGGAACATGTCCTCGCGCGCGTGGCGATCCCGGACGCGGTCGCCCACGCGGGTGATGATGGCGGTGGCCGTCTCCTGGACCGTCGCGGGCTCCAGCGGCGTGGACGTGGTGTACAGCGGGACGATGGGGCCCGTGGGAGGCGGCGGCGTGCCCGCGTCCGTGGGAGGCGGCGGCGTGCCCGCGTCGGTGCCCGCGTCCGGCGGGGGCGGCGGAGGCTGCGTGCCGGAGTGCGTGTAGCGCGTCCAGGCCGTGTCACGAGCACAGTTGCAGGACACGTCCCAGTACGTGAAGGAGTAGTCGATGGTGTCGCCCGCGGACAGGCCGGTCACCGTGTATTGGTTCCGGCCGTTGACGATGCCCATCCGATAGTTGAGCTGCCCCTGATTGTTGCGGACGTAGTGGATGTCCGCCCAGGCGGTGGTGTCGACAAAGAAGACGGCGGACGAGCCCGACGGCGTGACTCCAAAGGTGGCTGCGAACGCGTCGCCCACCAAGAGGGTTGCGACCAGTACGACAACGGCCATTCCTGTTGCTCTGTTGTGCATCGTTGTCCTCTCCAAGCGATCCACTCCGGGCGCGGATTGGGGAGATTCTCCATCGTCCGAAGGAAGTCCGATTCTGAGGCACGAAGGCAGGAATTCCTATGGAGTTCGTTAATTCGTACTAATCCTGTCGGCTCCGAGACGGAGGCAGGCAGGGCCTTCCACGATTGACGCGATGGGCCAGTCGTGACGTAGCGCGGAGCGTCATGGAGGGCGGAATCCGTTGCCCCTTCGCCGCGGGCATGGTGGATGCGAGGCAGGAGGTGGTCCTGGTACCGCTGGCGGTGACGACGAGCACGAAGGTGGACGCGGCGCTGGTGCGCGAGGCGCGGGCCGTGGCGGCGCGGTGGGGCGTGCCCTTCCTGCCGCGGCGCGCGAAGGAGAGCGTGGCGCCGTGGCTGGGGACAAAGGCGGCGGCGCTGCTGGTGGTGGGCGGAGACGGCGTGACGCTGTGGGACGCGGAGGGCTCGTTTGGATTCCACGCGGGCATGGCGCACCTGCGGCGGATGCGGCTGCGGGCGGGGGAGCCGGATGCCTTCGTTCGGGTGGCGGAGCTTCGCGCCGGGGACGCGGTGCTGGACTGCACGCTGGGGCTGCGGCGCTACGCGCTGGGCGAGGACTCCGGGCCCATTGAAGTGCTGCACGCGGACGCGCGCGAGTACCTGAAGACGTTGCCGTCGCGCGCGTTCGACGTCGTCTTCTTCGACCCGATGTTCGCGAAGCCGCGCAAGTCGCAGCCGGCGTTCGACATGCTGCGCCGCTTCGCGGAGCACGCGCCGCTGACGCACGAGACGCTGGCCGAAGCCCGGCGCGTGGCGCGGCGGTGGGTGGTGGTGAAGGGCGCGAAGTACACGGACGACCTGCGCAAGCTGGGCCTGGAGGACGAGCCCGGCTCGCGCTTCACCGACGTCATCTGGGGCCGCGTGGGGCCCTCCGCCGCGCCGTGAGGGGCGTTGTCACGGCTGCACGACGCCGCCCATTCGTGGCGTCCACAGCATGCCCAGGTCCAGGGGGAGGGACTCGAACGGCTCCGCGCTCACGGTGACGCTCCCCGTGAACAGCTGGCTCCGGACCCAGCTCGTGGCCCCGCGCCGGTAGACCTCCAACGACTGGCGCACGGGGTCGATGAGCCACACGTTCGCCACGCCTTGGCGGAAGTACAGCGGCATCTTCCGGACCCGGTCCAGGCTCCGCGTGGAGGGGGACAAGACTTCGCACAGCCAATCTGGCGCGGTGCTGAACCAGGGCAGCTCGGGGTCTGGGGGCTCTGGCAGCCGCTCGCGGCGCCACCCGGCCACGTCGGGCACCACCACATCGCGCTCGAAGTGGAGTTCGGGTTCAACCAGGAACCACCAGCTACCAGGCCCCTCACGTGAGAACTCGAAGGGATGCGCGAGGAGGCTCGTCAGCCGGCCGGACGCGCGCAGGTGCCCATAGGCGGGCCTGGGCGAGGCATACAGCGCGTCGTCGACGATTTCTCCGACCCAGCCGACCGGAAGCTGCTCGATGTCCTCGTAGGTCGCTGGTTTCCGATTCCTGCCCTTGCCCATGCCCACGCCTCTCCTTGGATGGAACCCGTGAAGTCCTCAAGGTAGCATCCAACCTCCAGGGATGGCTACCCGACAGGTTCCCATCCTACGGGAGGGTCTGACACGTCACCTGAGGCCTCCTCGTTCCCGGCGCCCTTCGGGGGGCCTTCGCTGCCCATGGGGGACAGCCGGGAGGACAGGGCGCCGGCCTGCTCGTGGGCCATCTTGTCCCGCGGTGAGCGGTAATACTGCATGGGTGAATGGTGCAGGAAGTTCGACACCCGGCTCGTGTACAGACAGGCGTACTGCTCCACCTGGTAGCCAAAGCGGCTGTTCTCGTTGCCTTCCTTGAAGAGCAGCCCCCAGTACGGGTTGAAGCCCTCCTCAACGTCCTGCTCGAGCGTGTCCGCGACCTCGTTGGCCTCCTTCAAGGCCCGCCGCATCCGGTCCAGCTCCGCCTTCGTCTGCTTGCGGAGCTCCTCCACGCCCAGCCGCTCGTCCGGCGCCAGCTGTTCGCGCTCCAGCCGCCGCTCCAGGAGGTTGAGCAGCGTCTTGTGGTGGTTCACCTCGTCGTCCAGGCGCTCACGCAGCACCTCCACCTGCGACAGCGTTCCAATCTCCTCCTGCCGCGTCGCCGTGTACGTGATTTCGTCTTCAATCTCCTGGACCACCATGCACGTGCGCCACAGCGACGACTTCTTCGACTTCAGGATGTCGCCGTAGATGTGGTCGCCCACGTACAGGATGTTCTCGCCCCGGTAGCCCGTCAGCTCCTCGAAGCGCGCCAGGTTGCCGCCCGAGTACACCTTGCCGCGCTCCAGCGACGTGGCCTCGCCCACCACGCGGCCTTCCTCCGTGGAGGCGTCCAGCTCCAGGAAGGGGCGGGCGTCCGTGAAGAAGCCCGGCTTGCCCGCCGCCGTCACCACCACGTCGAAGTAGTTCCTCCAGCTCGGGTACTCCGCGAGCTGCCCGTCCAGGAGGTACTTCATCACCGCGTCCGTGTAGTCCCACGCGGAGTTCGTCAGCAGGAACAGCCGCTTCCCACCCGAGCGCAGCTTGTGCAACGCCGGCCCCAGCTCCGGGTCCAGGAACACGTAGCGCGCCAGGTCCTTGCGCACCTCGCGCTTGAGCGAGTTGTCCCGGTGCACCGTGTCGATGGCCTCACGGATGTCGTCGTACAGCTTGCCGTACTGGACCGTGTGTCCCAGCGACTCCAGCAGCTCGATGATGCCCGCGAAGAGGCACGTCTCCGGCAACGCGAACAACGTGTCGTTCCACGCGAACTGCGGGTTGCGCAGCCGCACGCGCTTGTTGCGGTACAGCTCCCGAGAGACTTCCCGCTTCAGCGGTCGCAGCCCGTGGTACGCGCGGCCCACGTGGCCGAAGCGGTCCATCTTGAGGATGTTGCCGTTCACGCGGTCCACCGCCAGCCCGCGCATCACGAAGTGGTGGTCGTACAGCAGCCCGCCCACCACCGGAGGATAGCCGTACTCGCTCACCAGCTTCGCCAGCGTCATGTCGAACGACAGCTGCTCCAACCGGCGCATGTGATAGATGGCCAACGTGTAATCCATGTCGAAGCCGAACAGCTCGACACTGGCCATGCGCAGGTTGCGGTTGACGAAGATGTCCCGCGCCCGCTGCACCACCTCCCGGCGCTCGCGGGGCGAGGTGAGCAGCCGCGTGAGCTCCTCGTCGGCGAGCAGCCCACCGGCCCGCTGCGCGGCGTCCTCGGCGCGGGCTCGGTTGAGGGGAGAGCGGAAGCTCCCGTGAAGCGGGTCCGGCGCGGGCCCACCCGGGATGGGACGGAACGGGGAAAGTGATGGTGCCAAGGGACTCAGACACATAACACGCGTGTGGCTGGCCCGGCTCTTACCTTGCGGGGTTTGGAGCCGGCGTGGCACGCTCCGGGTTCTGCGATGCGCTCGCCCACCCGACGACAGCCCTCGGAGGCCCCCGAGGCGGTTCAAGCTCGCCTGTCCGCCCGGATCGCCGCGCTCGAAGACCGGGTTCGACGGCTGGAGGCCCGGTTGCGTCTGAAGGTCGCCGTCACCGAGCCCGTCACAAACCCTGCCACCGAGCCCGCCGCGCGCCGGGCGGCCCAGCGTGCGGCCGAGCGCCCGGTCCGAGCCCGTCCTCGCTGCCCGGGGTGCACGCTGGAGCTGCCGCGTGGCCGCCGTGGTGAGTCGTGCGTGTGGTGTGGCTTCGTCTTTTCCGCCGTCACGCGGCGACGTCCGGCGCGAAAGAAGCGATGACCGCCACGTACCGGCTGACGGGCAAGGTGGAAGGCGGGGAGCTGGCCGAGCTGTATCAGGGCATCGAGATCCCCGGCATCCCCGTGGTGGTGAAGCTCTTCCACCCCAGGACGTCGGACCCGGCCTACGCCCATGACCTGGCTGAGACGACGCGGCTGCTCCAGCCGGTGCGGCACCCGGGCATCCTCCACGTCGTGGACCTGGGCGTCATCCGCCAGCGCCTGGCCGTGGTCCGCCAGGACGTGGACGGCTTCACCCTGGGCACCGCGCTCCAGCGCCTGCACTCCAAGGACGTGGTGCTGCCGCCCACCGTGGCGCTGCACATCATCATCCAGCTCCTGGAGGCCCTGGACCAGGCACACCAGGCGGGCGTGGTGCACGGCGCCATCACCCCGGGCAACGTGGTGCTGTCGCATGACGGCCTGCCCGCGGTGTGCGACTTCGGCGCGCTGCGCGCCCTCATGGCCGTGCCCCAGCTGCGCAAGTCGTTCGGCCACCGGGGCCGCGGGACGTACCGCGCGCCGGAGGTCACGCGGGGCGATCCGCACTCCGCGCAGTCGGACATCTACTCGCTGGGCGCCATCGCCTACGAGCTGCTCACCCAGCGTGAGCCCGTGGTACCCGGCAGCGGCGGAGTGTCCACGCGGCGCAGCGAGGCGTTGCCGCCGCCCAGCCGTGTGGACCGTCGCATCAATTCACGGCTGGACCCCCTCATCCTCCGCGCGCTGGAGCCCACGCCGCAGCGCCGCTTCCGCTCCTGCGGCGAGTTCGCCATGGCCCTCCGCAATCAGCTCGCGGCCAGCGGCGGCATGCCCTCGGCGGACGACGTGCGCCGCTTCGTGCGGGAGCTGTTCCCCAACGAGATGAGCCACGTCAGCGCGGGGCCTCCGCCGTTCAAGGAGCCCTTCACGCTGGAGCCCATCTTTGGCGCGGAGATGGACGACCTGCGCGCGGAGGAGCTCGAGAAGTCCGTGGTCCAGCGGGCCCCGTACAGCCGCGCGCTGACCGAGGACGAGGCCAGCGCGGAGACGCAGCAGGCCTCCGAGCCCGCGTTCGAGGAATACCGCCCGGAGCTGTACGAGCGGGACGTGGCGGACGTGGCCACGCGGGTACGGGCGCCTTCGCGTGCCCCCGCCGCCGACTCCACCTCCGCGCTGGGGGAGGATGACACCGGGCCCGCTCCCGCCGGACCGCTGGAGCAGGGGTGGGACGCGCCGCCGGGCGCCGCCCCGCCGAAGCCTCGGCGCCAGCAGTCGCCGGTGGGGGGCGCAAGTGGCCACACCCGCATCGGGCGCAACCCGCGCCTCAAGGTCGTGGAGGACTTCTCCTCGCCCGAACCGGCCGCGGATGACGAGGGCTCGGTCTCCGTCTCCGCGCCAGGACGCCGCGGCGCGCGTATCCGCCGCGCGCCCGCGGAGGCGAAGGGGCCCAAGACGATTCCGGACGTGCTGCCCGCGGTGCAGCCGGGCTCGGCGCGCGTGCGTGACGACATCGCGATGCCGCCGTCCGATCCGGCGCTGTCTTCGACGTCCGACGTGCACCGGCGCCTGATGAGCGCGGAGCAGCGGTTGTCCGTGGCCCAGCACCGGTATGGACGCCGGTTGGGCATCGCGGCGGCCATCGCCGGGGTGGGGTTGGTCACCTTCCTGGTGGCCGCGTGGCAGCTCGGTGGTGATGCCGCCTCCGCCCCGGAGGATGCCCCGCGGGAGGCGGAGGCAGAGGCCGCACCCGTGGGCCCTCAGCCCGCCATGCCCATCGCGCCGCCGGCGCCCGTTCTGGCGCGTCCGCCGCCCGCTCCAGCCGCCGCGCCGAGGGAGGACGAGGAGGACGCGCCCCCTGAGCCGAGGCCGCCCCCGAAGTCTCAGCGCGCGTATGTCACCATCACCACCAACGTGCCGGCGGCCGTCTACATCGATGGCGCGCGGCTGAGCCGTCGTACGCCCCTCCACCGATATCCCATCAAGGTGGGCACCCGGCGCATCAAGCTGGTGTCCGTCGCCACCGGAGAGCCCAAGGAGCTGGACCTGCGCCTCAAGCGCGGCCAGCACCTGAAGGTGCTGGTGGACTCGTTCACGTCTCCGAGGCGGTGACCATGGACCCGACCCGCATCTTCGTCGTCGAGGATCAACCCCAGCTCCTCAAGAACCTGGTGAAGGTGCTGGCCACCTTTCCCGAGCTGGAGGTGGTGGGCACCTCCCAGGAAGGGGAGGCCGCGGTGGAGGACATCGTCCAGCTCCGCCCCCAGCTCGTCCTCCTGGACCTGGAGCTGCCCGGCATCAACGGCATCCAGGTGACCCAGCGGGTGAAGCGCCGCGCCCCGGAGGTGGAGATCCTCATCCTCACGTCCTTTGACGACGAGACGAAGGTCTACGAAGCCATCCAGGCCGGGGCCTCCGGCTACCTGGTCAAGCGGGTGGGGCCGGAGAAGATCCGCTCCGGCATCCAGGAGGTGATGGAGGGCGGGACGGTCCTGGAGCCCATCATCGCCAGGCGCTTCTGGAACTACTTCCAGTCCGTCCAGGCGAAGTCCACCCAGGAGGACAAGAAGCCTGAGAACCCCTGGGCGCTCACGCCGCTGGAGTTCGAGGTGCTGGGCTACGTGGCCAAGGGCTTGTCCAACGCCGAGGTGGGGCACGTGATGACGCTGGAGCGGCGGACGGTGCGCACGCACCTGTCGCATATCTACCGGAAGATGGGCGTCAACTCTCATGTAGAGGCCGTGGTGATGGCCTTGCGTGCGGGTGTCGTGGATCTATAGCCACGCTCTGGTTAGGTTCGGGGCCCTATGCCCAAGGCTTCCCCGAGCAAAGTACCCACTCGCGTGGCGGACCCCGCACTCGAGTCCCTGTTCGACGTCCACGAGGCCACGCTTCCCAACGGCCTCCAGGTGCGGCTGCTCGCCAACCACCAGGCTCCCGTTGTCAGCCTCTACACCGTGTTCCAGGTCGGCAGCCGCAACGAGCGGCCCGGCATCACCGGCATTAGCCACCTGTTCGAGCACATGATGTTCAACGGGGCGAAGAAGTACGGCCCCAAGATGTTCGACAAGACGCTGGAGTCCAACGGCGGCCGCTCCAACGCGTACACGTCCACGGACTTGACGGTGTACTACGACGACTTCTCCGCCGACGCGCTGGAGACGGTGCTGGACCTGGAGTCGGACCGGATGCGCTCGCTGCGCATCTCCCAGGAGACGCTCACCAGCGAGCGAGAGGTCGTGAAGGAAGAGCGCCGCGTCCGCGTGGACAACGACATCTTCGGCCTCATGGACGAGGAGCTGGGCACGCTCGTCTACAAGGCGCATCCGTACCGCTGGCCTGTCATCGGGTGGATGGCGGACATCGAGGCCATCCGCCGCGAGGACTGCCAGGACTACTTCCGCACCTACTACGCGCCCAACAACGCGGTGCTCTACATCGTCGGGGCCATCGACCCGAAGAAGACGCTGGCGCTGGTGCGCAAGTACTACGGGAACATCCCCAAGGGCCCCGCGCCCGCGGCGGTGCTCAACTCCGAGCCAGCGCAGAAGGGCGAGCGCCGCGCGGAGGTCCGCCACCCCGCGCAGTCCCCCGCGCTGATGCTGGGCTTCCGGGGGCCGGCCGCGAGCGATGATGACACCTTCGTGCTGGACGTCATCCAGTACGTGCTGACGAAGGGCGAGGGGAGCCGGCTGATCCGCTCGCTGGTGTACGAGCAGAAGCTGGCCGTGTCGCTGATGCTCGACTGGAGCTGGCGCATCGATCCGGGCACCATCCTCTTCTACCTGGCCCTGAAGCCGGACTCCGACCCGAAGCAGGTGGAGGCCGCGCTGTACGCGGAGCTGGAGAAGGTCGCGCGCGAGGGCATCTCCGAGCGCGAGCTGCAGAAGGCGCAGAACAACCTGCGCTCGGACCACCTGCGCGAGCTGGCCACGAACAGCGGCCGGGCGCATGCCCTGGGCCACTATGAGGCGCTGCTCGGCGACTGGCGCCGCTTGCTGACGCTGCCCTCCACCTACGCCTCCATCACCAATGACCAGGTCAAGGCCGTGGCCGCGAAGTACTTCGCGCCCGAGTGCCGCTCCGTGGTGACGCTGGTTCCCGCGCCCACGGAAGCCTGAGCCCGGCCCCTACAAGGAAAGCCCTGACACCATGGCCTCTCGCAAGAGCCCCTCCCGAAAGTCCCCCGCACGTCCGGTCAGGCCCGCCGGCCGCAAGGCCCCCGCCGCCCGAAAGGCTTCGTCCACGCGCAAGGCCGCGCCGAAGCGCGGCGCGCCTCGCGCCACGTCGAGCGCCCTCACGCTGCCCACGCTGCACGAAAGCACTACGTCCAGCGGCCTGAAGGTCATCGCCGCCGAGCGTGGGCCCCTGCCCATGGTGTCCGTGCGGCTGGTGATTCGCGCGGGCAGCGCCACCGACCCGGACGGCAAGCACGGCCTGGCGGACTTCACCGCCCGGCTGCTGCGCCGGGGCACCCGCCGCATGAACGCGCAGGCCATTGACGAAGCGGTGGAGTTCGTCGGCGCCAGCCTGGGCGTGGGCGTGGGTGAAGACACGCTGTCGGTGGCCCTCACCACGCCGTCCGAGCACTTCGTGCAGATGCTCGACATCCTGGGCCAGTTGGTGCGCGAGCCCACGTTCCCGCAGTCCGAAGTGGACGATGCGCGCGAGCGCGAGCTGGCGCAGTTCGCCAACGATCTGGACGACCCGTCCATCATCGCCGACCGGGCCATGGTCCGCGCGCTCTGGGGGGACCACCCCTACGGCCACGACGTGGGCGGTTCGTCGAAGACCGTGAAGACCTTCACGCGCGATGACGTCGTGCGCTTCCACGAAGAGCGCATCGGACCCAAGGTGTCCATGCTCATCGTGGTGGGCGCGATGGATCCGCGGCGCGTGGCGGCCGCGGCCGAGGAGGCCTTCGCGGATTGGACGGGAGGGCCGGACGCGCCCGTGGCCATCCCCGCGCCGGAGCGCATCGCCCTGGGTGGGCGGGTCATCCTCGTGGACAAGCCGGACCAGACGCAGTCGCAGGTGCGGCTGGGCGGGCTCGGCATGCGCATGGGGCACGAGGACTACTTCCCGGCCACGGCGATGAACATCGCCCTGGGAGGAGGGTTCACCTCGCGGCTGATGAACGAGATTCGCGTCAACCGCGGCCTCACCTACGGCGTCAGCTCGTGGTTCGACTCGATGAACGCGGCGGGCGTCTTCGCGCTGTCCACCTTCACCAAGACGGAGTCCACGCGCGAAATCATCGACGTGGCGCTGGCGGAGATTGGCGGTGTCCGGGAGAAGGGGCTCAAGCCCCGCGAGCTGGCGGATGCCCAGTCCTACCTCGCCGGCCTGTACCCGCTGCGCACGGAGACGAACGAGTCCATTGCCGGAAGCATCGCCGAGGCCCGGCTGCACGGGCTGGGAGATGACTGGGTGGAGAAGTTCCGGGACCGGCTGCGCGCGGTGACGCCGAAGCAAGTCGTGGCCGCCGCGAGGAAGTACTGCTTCGCGCAGGCGCCCGCGGTGGTGGTGCTGGGCAAGGCGAACGTCGTGAAGAAGCAGCTCAAGGGCCTGGGCCCCATCACCGTGGTGCCGGCGGCGGAGTACGAGTGACGGACGTCCGCATCCTCTTCGAGGGCGGCGGCGTGCTCGTGGTGGACAAGCCGCCCGGGATGCTCGTCATTCCCGGGCGCGAAGGCGGCCCCTCGCTCCGGGAGCTGCTGGAG
This sequence comes from Myxococcus sp. AM009, assembly GCF_013372605.1. Classification (NCBI taxonomy): domain Bacteria; kingdom Pseudomonadati; phylum Myxococcota; class Myxococcia; order Myxococcales; family Myxococcaceae; genus Myxococcus; species Myxococcus sp. AM009. The sequence goes on along the minus strand of NZ_JABXEP010000086.1, from coordinate 18,559 downwards.
ACGCAGCGGCGCCAGAAGGTCTTCGTGGTGCACCGGTTGGATCGGGACACCTCGGGGGCCCTGGTGTTCGCCCTGGACGCCGCGGTGCACCGGGCCCTGTCGGGAGCCTTCGAGGCGGGGAAGGTGCGCAAGCGCTACGTGGCGCTGGTGGAGGGCCGGGTCGAAGCGCCGCGAATGGTGGATGCGCCCCTGGTGGCCGGCAGGAAGGGGCGCATGCGCGTGGCTCGGCCGGGGGACACGGAAGCCAAGGCCTCGCGCACCCGCGTGCGGCCCGTGGAGACCTTCGAGCGCGCATCCCTGGTGGAGGCCGAGCCGCTCACGGGGCGGACGCACCAGATTCGCGTGCACCTGCTGTCCCTGGGGCACCCGCTGCTCGTGGACCACCAGTACGGCCGCGAGGCGCCGCTGACGGAGCAGGAGCTGGGCGGGGCAGGGGACACGGTGGTGCTCGCGCGCACGCCGCTTCATGCCGCGCGGGTGGAGTGGCCCGCGCTGGCGGGTGTCGAAGCGCGCGCAGTGGAGGCGCCCGTGCCCGGGGACATGGCGCGAGCTCGCGAGCTGCTGCGGACAACCGTCACGGCGCCTTGACGCCGTTGGACGTGCCTTGGCCGCGGCTTCGCAGGACGTGCTCAGCACGAACTAGGAGCGTGTTTCAGCAAGGGGCAAGGGGGCAGATGAGCGCCCACTCCCCACGCGCCTTCTCCATCCTCCGCAGCAGCCGTTGCCGGAAGCCTCGCGCCTGTTTGATTGGGCCGAAGAGGGGCTTCGCCTCAAGTAGGTTCTTCCCGTTGCTCCAAAACGCTCCTAGCGTTTCCGGTCCTGGCGCCACCTCGCGGGGGTGGTGCCGTGGGCCCGCCGGAAGGCCTTGCCGAAGTGCACCGCGTCGGCGAAACCCGTCGCTTCGGCGACGCGCTCCAGCGCCACGGACGTGGTCAGCATCATCGCCTGTGCGCGCTGGAGGCGGGCCCGCAGCTGCCATTGATAGGGAGCCACGCCAGTGGAGGCCTTGAAGGCGCGGCTGAAGTGCGCCTGTGACAGGTCCACCAGCGCCGCCAGCTCCGACAATTCGACCCGCTCGGGCAGGCGCGACTCCAGGTAGTCGAGCACCCGCCGCAGCTGCCACGGCGCCAGCCCCTTGCGCGTCGAGGGGCGCTCCCCACGGCGCGAGCCCAGCATGGCGAAGATGGCGGCGATCAGTCCGTCGCCGTAGAGCTGCGCGGCGGGGTCGTCGTCATCCACCGCCTCGGCGAGCAAGCGCATCAGCGTCCAGAGCCGGTCATCGGCGAAGCGCAGTCTCGGCGCGTCCAATCCGGCGGGGGCCAGCGATTGGCCCAGGCGCTCACCCAGGTCCTTCAGGTCGAACGTGAGCACGGCATCGCGCACCAGTCGCGAGTCGGCGCCGTAGCCCCACAGCGGCATGCCGGCGGGCATGAGGTTCAGCTGCCGTGGGACGTACCCGATGGCGCAGGGCCGGCCTTCGCGCAGGCGGGGCTCGCAGGGCGACCCGACTTCCTCCAACAGCGCGCTCAGGCGTGTCTGGCCCTCCAGGCACAGCGGATGCTCGGCCCGACCCGAACAGCGGATCTCATTCACATCCACGCAGACACCATTCCACTTCCGCCGGGTAACGGAAATGCCCACCACGTTCAATGGCAGGGGGCTCAGCCGTTCAGCGCGCGTCTCCAAGGCATCGTTCTCCCGAGCCCCCTGACGACAGCGGACTCAGGAGAACGATGCCAGCAGTCGGGAAGTCCGTCATTCCCCTGCCGGGTGTGGCTCCGATACTGAGCACGCTCCGAGGGGAACCTGCTGTCTGCCCAGCAACCGACCGTTTCGATCCCCCCTGCCGGGGAGGGCCGCGTTCAGACGCCCGAGCCGGGCCGGCCTGCCAACAGCTGGAGTTCCCAGGCGAAGGCCACGGCGCTGCCGCCGCCGTGCTCGGCCAGCACGCCAGCAAGCCCTGCGGCGCTCTCCTCGCGGGCCCAGTCGCGCTGCCATTCGGCGACCACCGCCATCCAGGTGATGGGCGTCACGCCCGCCATCTGCATGCGGCGCACCGCCATGTCATGCGCCTCGCGGCTGACGCCACCCGAGGCGTCGGTGACGGCGTAGACGTCGAAGCCCTCACCCGCCGCCTGGATGGCGGGCATGGCCAGACAGATCTCCGTCCACAGCGCGGCGATCACCAACTTCTTCCGGTCCGTCTTCTTCACCGCGTCCACCACGCGGCGGTCCTCCCAGGTGTTGATGAAGGTGCGGTCGATGGGCTTCTGCTCGGGGAACACGTCCTGCAAGCTCTTGATCAGGTAGCCGCCGCGCTCCTCGATGACCGTGGTGAGGATGGTCGGCACGTTGTAGACCTTGGCCGCCTTGGCCAGTCCGACGACGTTGTTGATCACCATCGTCGGCTCGTGACTGTGCAGGTTGGCGAACTGGTAGGGCTGATGGTCGATCAGCACCAGCACGCTGTTCTGGGGCGTCAGCAGGGCGTCGAGCCCGTGGTGGGAGTTGGCCTGGGTCATGCTCATGGGTATGGAGACTCCTGGAGAGGAATGCGAAGGGGACGGGAATCTGGCCCGAAACCGGGAGCGGAGACACGGTTCGGGACTGCGCCTTCTGGTCCGTTCCTGCTCCGGAACTTGAGGCCGCTGCTGGCCCGAATCCGCGCGGCCAGGGCGGATTTACCCGGCCCCTTGCCCCTTACTGAAACACGCTCCTCGCACGCTGCCTGGGTGTTGGTCCCCACGGCCCGGGGGGCTCGGGGAGCACGGCGCGAGCCCGGCTCACGGCTCGAACCTCATGCCCAGGTACAAGGCCAGTCCGCCAAGCTGAGTGTCCAGCCAGGGCGTGCGCATGGGGGCCCAGGCGCCTCGCGCTTCCGCCAGAGCGCTCCAGCGGCCGAAGCGGTGGGCTGCTTGAAGCGAGACGAAGCCCATGCCAGCGACGCTGCTCTCCTTCACCTCGCCCTGCAAGTCGCTGGAGAGGGCGTGGTGGAAGAAGGGGACGGGCCCGGCGCCTGCTCGCCCGTGGACGGAGAACGCGCCGCGGCGGAGGAACTCCGCGCGAACGGAGAGCAGCAGGGGCAAAGCCAGCACCTGCGAGCGGACCGTCCCGCGCGCATCCACCGGACCACCGTCCATGGCGGTGCGGGCGCCGATTTCCAGCTCCGCCGCGATCCGGTGACGCCACCAAGGCGTGAGGACCGACACGCCCACGCCGCCCGACGGACCGGAGTTGGCGCCGCTCGCGAACACGCCCCCCGCGAGCAGGAAGAACGAGCTGCGCCAGGTGTCGACCGCCTCGGAGGCGCGCGCGGTGACGGACGTGGACAGCACGGTGACGTCGGCCTCGGTGTGTGCCGCGTGCGCCCGGTCCATGCGACGGACGCGCACCTTCACCCGCTGGGCGCCGGGAGCGGGAATGACGCGAACGCGCAGCACGTCCTGGGCCTTGGCTCCGACGTCTGCCGAGCGAGGGGCGTCTCCAGCCGGAGCCCCCGTTGCCCGGAGGGCCTCAGCGGCAGTGGCCACCACCGCTGACGAAGGCCGCGTGTCCGCCGGAGCCGGGGCGACCACCGCGCCCTCCGCCACCACGTCGACGTCACTGGCGCGCAGGGGCGCTTCGCCCGCCATCAACAGCCAGCCACCCTCCACCGCGGCCAGGGCCGGCGGCGTGAGGGCCGCGGCCAGCGGCGAGTCCGGCGGAGCGTCCAGCGGAACGGTTGCATCGGTGCGGAGCGTCCCTCGCGTGGCCAGCACCCGCGCCTGTCGGACGCCGGGAGGGACTTCGACGGGCACGCGCGCCTGTCCCCGGGCGTTCGCCCGAACGGGGCCGAAGCGACGCTTCGCGACCTCCACCTCGACGTGCGCGCCCGCCGCCGTGGCGACATCGAGCTCCGTGAGGCCCACCAGCGGCAGCCGCACCACCGTCACCGGGGGCGGCGCGTCAGCGGCGGGAGCGTCCGTCCAGAAGAGCAGCACGGCCACCTGCGGATAACGCACCGAGGGAGGGCGCCACTCGAAGCGGCGGACAGCGCCACCCTCCACGCGCTTCGAGGCGAAGGTGCCCGTGGAAGCCGCGGCGTGGAGGGGACCCGTGCCGGCGGGGACCTGGATCTTCAACGTCACCGGGGCATCGGCGCCGAGCACGATGCGCTCGGGCGACCAGGACACGGTGACGTCAGGCGCACCCGCCATCCCCGCCACCGGCATGGCGAGGACCATCAGGAGGGGCAGCGCGCGCAGTGTCATCGTCCGTGCCCCTCCATGATGGCTGTGTGGCCCCGGTCAGTCCTCCGACGCGGGGGGCGGCTCGGCGCCGTCCGCGGGCGCCGGCTCGGCGCTGTCACTGACGGGCTGGGGCTTGTCCGCGGGGCCGGTCACCTGCCGGTTGGGCGGGTTGAAGGCGGGCTTCTCCACCGGGCCACCGCCGCGGCCGTGCACCAGCGTCTTGGTGTCGCCGCGGAAGGTGATGTCCACCTTGTCGCCGCGAACAGCCGAGACGAAGCCCGTGCCAAAGGTGGGATGCTGGATGACCTGCTCCACCTTGTAGGTGTCCTTCGGGCTGTAGCGGGGCGCGTTGGCGACATCCTTGCCAGCGAGCTGCTCTTCGAAGGAGATGATGAGCTTCTCCGCCTTGGAGGCCGCGCTGGAGGACGCGCGTGGGGTGCGGGTGGTGCTGGACGACGGGCGATCCGTCGCGCCGGGCGCCGCGCGATAGACGTGGTCTCCACCACACGTGTTGCAGCGCACCCGAGCAATCTTCGTTCCCACCATCGCCAGGATGGTGTGCGCGAGGGTGAGCTTGCATCGGGTACAAAGCGCATCCACCTCGCCGCCGACCTTATGAGTTGCCATGTTCGTTCGTCTGTTTCTCTGCCCGGCAGGGGACGACGCCGGGCATGGGAGTAAAGGGGCGCGGAACATAACGGCATCGCTTCCAAGGGAGGAAGTGTCTTCGTCGCCTGCCTCTCCGGGCCTTGTGCCGGCCAGCGTGCCGCCATAAAGAGTAGCCCTGAACGAATGACGACGCAGACCCCTAGCAAGCCGGCACGCGAGCCCGGGCCCTTCACCCAGGCCGTCACGCGCTTTGGCCAGGGCCTCATCGACATCGTCAGCACCCTGGGCGGCATCATCACCATGGGGCTGGACGTGTTCCGCTGGAGCGTGCGGCGCCCCTTCCGGCTGGTCAACCTCTTCGCCCAGCTGGACTTCGTGGGCGTGGGGTCCATCTTCATCGTGTCGCTCACCGGCACGTTTACCGGCATGGTGTTCGCGCTGCAGACGTCCACCGCCTTCCAGCTCTTCGACGCGGAGAGCCTGGTGGGACCCACGGTGGCCCTGACGCTCACCCGCGAACTGGCGGCCGTGTTCTCCGCGCTGATGGTGACCATGCGCGCCGGCTCCGCCATGTGCACCGAGCTGGGCACCATGCGCGTCACCGAGCAGGTGGACGCGCTGGAGACCATGGCCGTCAACCCGGTGCAGTACCTGCTGGTCCCCCGGGTGCTGGCCGGCCTCTTCATGGTGCCGGCGCTCACCATGCTCTTCAACACCATGGGCATGGGCGGGGCCTACGTGGTGGCCGTGGGGGGCCTGGGCATCTCCCCCGGAACCTTTCTCTCCCGGACGCAGCAGTGGCTGTCGCCGGAGGACATCTTCCAGGGCCTGCTCAAGGGCGCCGTGTTCGGCCTGGCGGTGTCCCTCATCTGCTGCTTCAAGGGCTTCAACGCCTCGGGCGGCGCCAAGGGCGTGGGGCAGGCCACCACCGAGGCGATGGTGGCCAGCGCGCTGTCCATCTTCATCCTCGACTTCATCCTGGGCGTCCTCTTCTTCTGATGGCGCCCCCGGCCTCCAACGCTCCGGCGTCCGGCACGCCGATGATCCAGGTGGTCGACCTGCACAAGACGTTCGGCGACCACAAGGTGCTCACCGGCATCAACCTCACCGTGCCGGTCGGCAGCACCTGCGTCATCCTGGGCGGCTCCGGCTCCGGCAAGACGGTGCTGATGAAGCACATGATTGGCCTGCTCAAGCCCGACAAGGGGCAGGTCATCGTCGACGGGGAGGACATCGTCCCCATGGGCGTCGAGTCGCTCCAGAACGTGCGCAACAAGTTCGGCATGGTGTTCCAGGCCGCCGCGCTGTTCGACTCCATGACCGTCTTCGAGAACGTGGCCTTCCCGCTGCGGGAGCACACGAAGGATCCGGAGGACGTCATCCGCCAGAAGGTCCGCGCGCGGCTGGACCTGATGGGCCTGAAGAAGGACGTGGAGGACCGGTTCCCCGCGGACCTGTCCGGCGGCATGCGCAAGCGGGTGGGCCTGGCGCGGGCCATCGTCATGGATCCGAAGGTGGTGCTCTATGACGAGCCCACCACCGGCCTGGACCCCATCACCACGGATTACGTGGACGAGATGATCCTGGCCGCCCAGAAGGAGCTGGGCGTCACCAGCGTGGTCATCAGCCATGACATCTCCTCCGCCTTCAACGTGGCGGACCAGATCGCCTTCCTCTCCAAGGGCGTCATCGTGGCCAACGGCTCGCCGGAGCAGCTCCGCGAGGCGGAGCACCCCGCGGTGAAGGTGTTCCTGGAGACCTGGTTCGGGAAGAATTGACCGGGGGCGCGGGGCGGCGGGAGGGCGGCAGGCCCCAGGAAAATGTGGCACTCGGGATGCAAAACGTTAGAGTCGCGGCGGCCGGTCGCGCTCGGAGTCACATCAGGTGAAGAAGCTCGTCACGCCCTTCCGTGTGGGCCTGCTGGTCATCGCGGCGGGGGCTTTTTTCGTCACCTTCGTCCTGTTCGCTCGCAAAGGTGGGTTGAGCGACAGCGAATCCACGAGGGTGTGGGCCTATTTCCGGGATGCGTCCGGGCTCGCCGTGCGTGGGCGCGTGCAGATCGCCGGCATCCCGGTGGGCGAAATCGACGGCATCACGCTCGAGGGCACCCGGGCGAAGGTCTGGCTGAAGATCCGCGACGACGTGGACCTGCGCGAGGACGCCGTCGTCACCAAGCGCTCGGAGTCGCTGCTGGGTGACTACCTGCTGGACCTCAACCCCGGCACGGAGGGCGCCCCCAGCCTGGAGACGGGCGGGCAGATCCGCCGCGTCGTCGACACGCAGGGCATGGAGGCCGTCTTCGAGTCGCTGTCGCAGATCACCGCCGACATCCAGGAGGTGACGGGGGCGCTGCGGGAGGTGCTCGGCGGTGAGCGCGGCGCGGGGTCGCTCCAGCGCATCGTGGAGAACCTGGTGCGGCTGTCGGACTCCGTGGATGCCACGGTCCGGCGCAACGCGGACCGCCTGGACACCATCGTCGGCAACGTCGAGGCCATCTCCCAGGACGTGCGCGGCATCACCCAGGGGAACCAGGCGGAGATCACCCGCATCATCGACAACATCGAGTTCATCACCCGCGACGTGCGCCAGGTGCTGGGCAGCGTGAAGAACATCGTGGGCACGGGTGAGGGCGACGTGAAGGAGTCCGTCGCCAGCCTCAAGGAGACGCTCAAGAAGCTGGACGGCGCCCTGGGCAACATCGAGGAGATCACCCGCAAGGTGAAGGAAGGGGAGGGCGCCGCCGGCGTGCTGCTGGCCGACGAGGCCGTGGGCCGCGAGCTCCGCGAGACGGTGCAGGACGTGTCGCGCTTCGCCTCGCGGCTGACGGACCTCCAGGCGGAGATTGGCATCCAGAGCACCTACCTGGCCGCGCAGGGGAACTCGAAGAACGTCTTCTCCGTGCGGCTCATCCCCAAGCCGGACAAGTACTACCTGCTGGAGCTGGTGGACGACCCGCGCGGCAGCGTGACGACGGAGGTGTTGCAGACCAACCCCCCGTCCGAGGGCGACCCCGTCGTGCAGACGCGGAAGGTGACGAAGGAGAGCCTCAAGGTCAGCGCGCAGTTCGCCAAGCGCTGGTACTTCACCACCCTGCGCGTGGGCCTCATCGAGTCCACCGGCGGCGTGGGCGCCGACCTGCACTTCTTCAACGACGCGCTCCGGTTCCAGGTGGACGCCTTCAACTTCGCGGACGACGAGCTGCGCTACCCCCGCCTGCGCGCCAGCCTGCGCGCCCAGCCCGTGGACCACCTCTATTTGATCGCGGGCATGGACGACATGCTCAACGCGCAGCAGCGGGACCTGGCGACGCGGCGCCTGGTGGCGGGCCGCGACTTCTTCGTGGGCGGCGGCCTTTTCTTCACGGACGACGACCTGAAGGCCATCCTCACCTTGACAGGCATTCCAACGCCCTGAACCCACCGCTCGGCGCTTGACGTCAAACAGGAAACGACGTACCCGGCATGGGCACGGGGCCCAGGGGAGCGCCGTGCCTGATTTCACGGCATCTCCCCCCAGGAAGCTCGCATGTCCCTGCTCGTCGTCGGCTCCGTTGCCCTGGACTCAGTGGAAACCCCCTTCGGCCAGAAGGAGGACATCCTCGGGGGCTCGGCCACCTACTTCTCCACGTCGGCCTCGTTCTTCAGCCCCGCGCGCGTCGTGGCGGTGGTGGGCGAGGACTTCCCCGAAGGACACCTCAACTTTCTTCGTGGTCGGGGAATCGACCTGGAGGGCCTCACCCGGGAGACGGGCCGCACCTTCCGCTGGAAGGGCCGCTACGGCTACGAGCTGAACGAGGCGCAGACGCTGGACACCCAGCTCAACGTCTTCCAGGCCTTCTCCCCGAAGCTGCCGGAGTCTTACCGGGATACGCCCTACGTCTTCCTGGGCAACATCCACCCGGAGCTCCAGGCGCAGGTGTTGGACCAGGTGAAGGCGCCGAAGCTGGTGGCCGCCGACACCATGAACTTCTGGATCAAGGGCAGCCGGGAGGCGCTGCTCAAGACGCTCTCCCGCGTCAACCTCCTGTTCGTCAACGACGCGGAGGCCCGTCAGCTGGCCGGCGAGCACAACGTGGTGAAGGCCGCTCGCGCCATCATGGCCATGGGCCCGCAGCGCGTGGTCATCAAGCGCGGTGAGTACGGCGCTCTCCTCTTCGAGGCCGAGCACATCTTCGCGTGCCCCGCCTTCCCCCTGGCGGAGGTCTTCGACCCCACCGGCGCGGGGGACACCTTCGCCGGCGGCTTCATGGGCGCCCTGGCCACCTCCAATGGCGTGTTGGATCAGGCGTTGCTGCGCCGCGCCATGGTGATGGGCAGCGTCATGGCCTCCTTCACGGTGGAGAAGTTCAGCCTGGAGCGCCTGCGCGAGGTGACGCGCCCGGAGATCCACGCCCGCTTCGCCGAGTTCCGGAAGCTGACCCACTTCGACGACCTGGGCCCCCTGGAGCGATGAGGCCCCGGGCAAGGGAAGGGCGCTCCACCCCCTTGAACTTGACTGCGGAATCAGGCCGTCCCTAGGCTGCGGATTCGGGTGACGGAAGAAGGTTCCGGGTTGAGCGAAAACCGAAAGTCCACGCGGATTCCCACCCAGCTTCGGTGCTGGTGCGAGGGTGACAACGTCACGCTCTACGCGCGAATCTCGAATTTGAGCGAGGGAGGCCTGTTCCTCCGCACGAGCACGCCCCTGGCCCGAGGGGCGCGGACGGTGGTGAAGCTGTCTCCCGCGGGCCACCAGGACATCCAGGCCCAGGCCACGGTGGTGTGGCTCCGGGAGGCGGAGGAACGAGCACTCCCCGCGGGCATGGGGTTGCGTTTCGAGTCCCTGGACAGCGATACCCTGGGACGGCTTCGCCAGATGATTTCGCAGCAGCAGCAGAACCAGGTGAAGGCCGGCTGGGCGGGTTGAGCCCACGCCACCGGACCGAGGCCCCGCATGCGTATCGCCGTCATCTCCGACATCCACTCCAACATCGAGGCGCTCACCGAGGTGCTCCGCGTCGCCGAGCACCAGAAGGTGGACCGGTTCGTCTCGCTGGGGGACATCGTCGGTTACGGGGCGTCGCCCAACCCGTGTTGTGAGCTGGTGCGCTCGGTGGCGGAGGTGACGCTCCTGGGCAACCACGACGCGGCGGTGGCGGGGCGGATGGACTACTCGTACTACTACGACGCCGCCCGGCACGCGCTGGACTGGTCCGCCAACGTCCTCACCGATGAGAACATGGCCTGGCTGCGCAGCCTCCCGTACACGTACCGGATTGGCGACGTGGGCTTCTGCCATGGCTCGCCCGTTGACCCGAAGGCGTACGAGTACATCTTCGCGCTGGAGCAGGCCCGGGAGCTGACGCCCTACGTGGCGGAGCTGCCGGAGGTGACCTTCATTGGCCACAGCCACCTGTGCCGCGCCTTCGCCATTGGCAACGGCGAGGTGAACGACGTGGTGGCCCAGAAGTTCGGCATCCGCCGGGGCTACAAGTACATCATCTCCGTGGGCAGCGTGGGCCAGCCGCGCGACTACGACAACCGGGCGTGCTTCGTCATCTGCGACACGGATGCGCGCACGGTGGAGTACGTCCGCGTCGAGTACGACATCGAGACGTCGGCGCAGAAGATCTTCGACGCGGACCTGGCGCTGAACTTCGGCAAGCGGCTGTTCCTGGGCGTCTGAGGCGCGCTTCCGGGGCACAAAAGGCGGACAGGCGCGGGGAAATGACATAAACCCGTGTCGTGCGCACCCTGGTCCTCCGAGCGTCCCTCAGGCCCCTCGTGGGCGTCGTCTCCGCAGTGCTGCTCACGCTGGCGCCCACCGCCTGCCGCCGCGAGCCTCCCGCGCCCTCCGCCGAGTACGAGGAGGCCGCCCGCCGCTTCCGCGAGCTGTACGCGCAGAAGCTGGACGACGCCTTCCTGGATCCGCGGGTGGGGGAGATCGAGGCGCAGCTCCAGCGCGTCCCCGCGGACAGCCTGGACGCCGAGGGCGCCCGCGAGCTGCTCCAGCGCATCAAGGACGGACGGCAGCGGATGGCGACGGCCGCCAGCGAGCGGGATGAGGCCGTGGCCAGCGCGCGGGAGCTGCCGCCGGGCTCCTACACCGCGCCGTCCACCGAGGAGCCGGCGCGTCCCGCGGCTCCGGCGGAAGCACCGGACGCCGGGCCTCCGGACGCCGGTGCTGGCGGTCCCCAGGCTGGCACGGCCGCGTCCGAGCTGGTGGCGGGCTTCCGGGGGTGCTTCCAGCGGGGCACCCCCATCGACGTGCAGGGGCGTGGCATGCGGGAGACCTGGCAGCTCGCCGACCGCACCGCCTGCCGCCTGGAGTACCCCCAGCATCAGGACGCCTTCCTCCTGATTGAAGCGGGGAAGGTCCTCACGCTGTTACCCAAGAGCGCCGTGCAGACCGTCCCCGTCAGTCCCGACGGCGGTCCGGCACCCGCGACCGACGCCGGTCGCTAGCACCGATTCGCCGATATGAACGACCAGACTTTCATGAAGTTGATGCAGGTGTTGCCCAAGTCCGCGCTCTCTTCCGTGGTGGGGATGGCCACGCGCCTGCCCGTGCCCGCGCCGGTGCACCAGGCCGCGATGCGCGCCTTCGCCAAGGCCTACGACGTGGACATGGAGGAGGCCGAGCACTCCTTCGACCACTACCCGACCTTCGCCCAGTTCTTCACCCGGGGCCTGAAGCCCGGCCTGCGTCCGGTGGACGCGGGGGAGAAGGTGGTGGTGTCCCCGGTGGACGGCCGCGTGTCGCAGGTGGGCTATTCGGACCACGGGCGTTGCCTGCAGGCCAAGGGCATCGAGTACACGGTGGACGAGCTGCTGGGAGACGCCGAGGCCGCCAGGCCGTTTCACGGTGGCGCCTGGACGACCATCTACCTGTCGCCGCGCGACTACCACCGCATCCACGCCCCGCTGGGCGGCACGATTACGGGCTACGCGTACATCCCCGGCGAGTTCTGGCCGGTGAACCCCGCGTCGGTGAAGAACAAGCAGTCCCTGTTCTGCGTCAACGAGCGGCTGGTGACGTACCTGGACACCGTGGCGGGCAAGTGCGCCGTGGTGAAGGTGGGCGCCACGTGCGTGTCGCGCATCAAGGCGGCCTACGACGAGGTGACGACGCACACCGGGCAGCCCGGCAAGGTGCACCGCTACGGCGCGGCCATGCCGGTGGAGAAGGGTGGGGAGCTGGGCCGCTTCGAGATGGGCTCCACCGTCATCCTCCTGTTCGAGCCCAAGCGCGTCACCTGGGATGAGAGCCTCCAGGAGGAGGCCGTGGTGCGGCTGGGCAAGCGAATCGGAGTCATCGCGTGAGCCAGAAGGTCGCGGGCGTCAAGGGCATGAACGATCTCCTCCCCGGGGAGATTGAGATCTGGCAGCACGTGGAGGGGCTGGCCCGCGAGCTGTTCGGCCGCTTCGGCTACGGTGAGCTCCGCACGCCCATGGTGGAGGACACCGCCCTGTTCGTGCGCAGCGTGGGCGAGGAGACCGACATCGTCGGGAAGGAGATGTACACCTTCAACGACAAGGCGGACCGCAGCCTGTCCCTGCGCCCGGAGGGCACCGCGCCCGCGGCCCGCGCGTACATCGAGCACTCCGTCGCCAATCAGGAGCCGCTCACCCGCTGGTTCTACATGGGGCCCATGTTCCGCTACGAGCGGATGAAGACGGGCCGCTATCGGCAGTTCTATCAAATCGGCGCGGAGGCCTACGGCGCGAAGGAGGCCGCCCAGGACGTCGAGATGATGGACATGGTGATGCAGTTCCTGGAGCGGCTGGGGCTCAAGGACATCACCTTGAACATCAACTCGCTGGGGGACGAGGCCTGCCGGCCCACGTACCACGCGAAGCTGGTGGAGTATCTCCAGGCCCACCGCGAGGAGCTGTGCGGGGACTGCCAGAAGCGCATGGAGAAGAACCCCCTGCGCGTCCTGGACTGCAAGAACGAGAAGTGCCAGGCCATCGCCGCGGCCGGCCCCAATGTGCTGGAGACCCTGTGCGAGCCGTGCCGCGCGCACTTCGACGACGTGCAGCGGAAGCTGACGGCGCTGGGCGTCCGGCACGTCGTGAATCCGCGAATGGTGCGTGGGTTGGACTACTACACGCGCACCGTCTTCGAGTTCGTCGCCTCGCACCCCGCGCTGGGCACCGCCAGCACCGTGGGCGGCGGTGGCCGCTATGACAAGCTGGTGAAGAGCCTGGGCGGGCCGGACGCGCCCGCGGTGGGCTTCGCCTGTGGCCTGGACCGGCTGGTGCTGCTCCTGAAGGAGAGCGGCCAGCAGTTCGCCGCGCGGCCGGACGTCTTCGTCGCGGTGGCGGACGCGGGCTCACACGACGCCGCCCTGGTGCTGGCCAGCCGCCTGCGCCGCGAGGGCCTGCGCGTGGAGTTCGATACCCGCGGCGGCAGCCTCAAGAGCCAGATGAAGCGCGCGGACAAGAGCAGCGCGGACTTCACCCTGGTGCTGGGCGAGGCCGAGCGCACCAGTGGCCAGGCGAAGCTGAAGCCCATGGCCGGCGGGGAGCCCATCCCCGTCGCGCTCGACGAGGTCGCCAGGGTGGTGCGGGAGCGGAAGGCTGTCCCGGCATAGGGCGCTGTGGGGTCCAGAACAGTATTCCAGGTGGATCTTGCTAAGTCTGAGAAACTGAGGCAGGCGCGTAACCCCTGATAAACGCTGAGTTATCGGGGCGGTGGGAACTCGCGGGCGCGGGTCGGGTCGGCTAGACTGGCCTGCGATGCCGCGCGACACTTCCGTCCCTGTTGTGCCTCCGGCCCTGAGCTGGGTCCCCGTCCACGGGGACAGCATGTGGCCGTCGCTGCGCTCGGGCGACCATGCCGGCGTGGAGCCGCTGGAGGGGGCGCCGCGGCCTGGTGACGTCCTGCTGGCGCGCTTTGATCATGCCCTGGTGCTGCACCGGCTGCGGCGGTGGGACGCCGAGGCGGTGGCGCTGCGTGGCGACAACTCACTTCAGGAGGATCCTCCGCTGGCGTCGTCACGGGTGCTGGGGCGGGTGCGCCGCGTGCGCCGGGGCGGCGTCGTCCTGGAGACGGGGTGGGACCGGGGGCCCCGGTGGCTGGGCCGCCTGCGGGTGGCCGTGAAGTGGCGCCTGGCGGCGCTGCTGGGCCGGGGAGGTGCGCGATGAGCAAGGCATTCGCGGCGGACCATGCGCCGCGCTGGCGCGAGGGCGTCTCCGGTCAACGCTTCGGCTCGGACTTCATCATCCTGGACGCCGAGGGCAACACCCTGCGTGGGCTCAACGGAACGGCCATTGAAATCTGGAAGCTGTGCGACGGGACGCGCACGGCGCGGGCCCTGGTGGAGCAGGTGGCCCAGCGTCATGGGTGGGACGTGGAGCAGGTGCTGATCGACACGCTCACGTTCTTCTCGGAGCTGACCCGGCTGGGGCTCATCGACGAGCTGGAGGAGGCACGGTGATGCGGACGCGTTTGGCGCTCCTGGCGGCGGCGGTGATGCTGGCCTCGTGCACGGAAGGCGTGGCGCCTCGTGCCCCCGTCCACGCGCCCCCGGCCCAGGCGCCGGTGGCGCCCACGGACGTGTTGCCACCGCGCGAGGGTTCGGAGGCCCGGCCGCCGCCCGCGCCGGTGGATGAGCCAGAAGTGCCTCCGCCCCCGCCAGCGGTGGTGCCGCGGGGGTCGGCCACCGTCATGGACCTGGGAGCGGGCGGCCGGGGCGCGCTGTCGGTGGCGCAGGTGAACGTGGACCTGACGGTGAGCGGCGTGCGTGGCCGGCACACCGTGTCCGTGGAGTTCGTGCCGCCTTCCGGGCTGCCGTATGAGCGGCGCTCGGCGGAGGTGGATTCGCGCGTGGACGAGTCGCGCACGGTGCGCTTCTCCCTGCCCGTGGCCGGCACCGCCGTGGCGACGTCCGGCATGAGCGGGACGTGGCAGGCCCGGTTCTTCCTCGATGGGGCGCCGCTGACGGCGGCTTCCTTCACTCTGGATCCGTGAGGGCTCCATTCATGCGTCCGTTCTCCATTCCCCTCATTGCCGCCGCCGCGCTCCTGGCGCCCTCGCTGGGGTGGGCGCAGACGACGTCCCGGACCTTCGTCTTGACCACGCAGCCGCAGGGTGGCGACACCCGCGCGCGGGTGGTGATGGACGAAGCCTCCGAGCTGACGGTCGACGTCCGCAACAACACCTCTAGCGGGTCGCCGCAGTTCCGGCGCATCAACGAGGTGTGGTTCGCGCTGCCCACTGGCTACATCCCGCTCGCATCCATCCCACCCCCGGGCTGGACGGTGGACTACATCGCCAATGAGCGGTGGGTCATCTTCTACAATTCGGACTCCTGCGGTGGGAGCGGCGATTACGGCCTGGGGCAGGGCGACACGGCCCGGTTCGTCCTCCGCGTGGTTCCGCCGACGTCGAACAGAGACCAGACCAACGAGCGCTTCGTGGCGGGGCAGACGCTCGCGCGTGACACGTGTGCGGGCGGGGACTTCACCACGTCGGTGACGACCACTGCCGCCAGCTGGATTCGCTCCGGCCTGTACACCCAGGTGGACGTGCGGCCCCGGGTGCTGGGCGTGGGTGGCGACGTCGACGCACGGATGGTGGTGGAGAACCGGACGACGCCTCCCCAGAACAACAGCACGATTGAAGGGCCCTCCACGGGGGCGGGCGCCGTCACCTTCCAGGTGGTGGACGTCGAGCCGGCGTCGTTCCGCTCGAACATCTCCAGCGGGAACGCGGGCGTCTACGCCGCGCTCGCGCGGACGGGCTCGGCCGGGACGCTGGTGGCGCAGGTGCAGGGCGTCAGCGGGAACGGGAACACCCGGTCGCCCGTGGTGGACACGCGGATGGTCAACGTGGGCGCGCTCCCGGTGGCCATGGACGTGGACACCGACGACGCGTTCAACAATGAGATTGTGCGCGTGCGGCTCACGGTGACCAACCCGTCTTCGACGGACACGTTCCTGAACGTGACGCCGAGGGCGCCCGTGTTCGACGGCTCGGCGGCGGCGGCGCTCGAGTCGGGGCCTGGGCCCGCGAGCGTTCCCCGGCTGGACCCGGGCGCCTCAGCGCACTTCGTCTGGACGTACCGGCTGACGGGGTCCCAGTTCGCGAGCTACCGGTTCCGGGGGCAGGTGGATGCCACGCGCAACGGCGCCGCCGTGACGTCGGACCTGGTGGATTCGAACCAGGGGCGCATCGTGTTGCACCGCGTGCGGACGAACATCCGCGCGGTGGCCGCCAACTCCACGAACCGGTCCATCGTCTACACCATCCAGAACCGGGGCCCCATGCCGCTGTATGAGGTCCGGCTGCTGCGGCCCGCGCTCAACTACTTCAACATCGCTGGCGTGCTGGGGACGCCCTCCGGGTGGATCATGGCGTCCAACAACACCACGGGCATCACCTGGGAGTCGACGAACGCCACGGGCATCCCGGTCAACGGCGAGCGCTCCTTCACGGTGGTGTATTCCAACTTCGGGTCGGGTGCGTCGTTGTCCGGGCCCACCACGTTCCGTCATCGCTTCCACCTCATCGATGACTACGGCGGGCCGCAGATTCGCGTCGAAACCCCCATGACGCTGGTGCAGGGCACCGTGCCCGACGTCAACCGCCTCACGGGCGTGGCGCGTGATGGCAGCGTGACGCTCACCTGGGACAACCCGGCGGTGCACGGGGGGGTGCTGGTGCTTCGCGCGGAGGGCGCGCCGCCGAACCTATCGCCGACGCAAGGGTTGACCTACGCGGTGGGGGCGCACCTGGGCAACGCCCAGGTGGTGTACGCGGACGACGTGGGCGCCACCACGACGTTCACCGATACGTCCGTCACCAACGGCACCACGTACTACTACCGCGTCTTCAACTCGGATGACCTGCGGTGGTACTCGCCGGGCAACCAGCCCACGTCGGAGGCCCTGGTGGCCACGCCTCGGGCACGCGTGGGCGCCGCGCCGCTGTGGTGCTACTCGGTGGGCCTGAATGCCTCGCAGCAGCCCATCACCGAGCTGGGCACGGGCATCTTCAGCGCCTTCAACGACTCCGTCGTCGCCAACCTCACCCATGTCACCAACCCGTCGGCGGATGGCGCGGAGCGGTGGCGGCCTCGCCCGCTGGCGGGCCTCATCGGCAGCCGCTTCCCGGTGGTGCCCCTGCATGGCCTGTCCGGGCAGTACCTCCTCGTGGGCGACCAGGGTGGGGTGGCCAGCGCGCTCAACGCCGCCACCGGCCAGGTGCTGTGGCGGTGGGACAACGGCGGCCAGCCCATTGGCACCATCCAGTCGTTCCCCGTCACGCAGCTCTTCGACTACGCGAACGCCGCGTTCCGGGCCGCACACCCCAACCGCGACCTCGTCTTCTTCGCCACGCGGCTGGCGGACGCCTCGCGCAACCGGGTGGTGGCCCTGAATGCCGCCACCGGCGCGCTGGTCTGGAGCTACCAGCCTGGAAACCTGGGCATGGTGGCGGGAGGCATGGTGGTGGACTACACCACCAACCGGCTCTTCGTGGCGACGCGGGCGCACGCGGGCTCGCCGGACACGCTCCGGGTGCTGAACACGCTGACGGGCCAGGTGCTGGGCCAGCTCCCGGTGGGCGACGTGGAGCTGAGCCTGGTCCGCAACGCGTACAGCAACCTGATCCTGGTGACGGACAGCGACGGCTTCGTGCACGGCGTCGACGCCGCCACGGCGCAGCTCGCGTGGAGCCTGCCCGTCGCCTCGCGCCCGGCGCCGAACACGCCTGCCTTCACCAGCTTCGTTCGGCCCCAGGGCGCGGGCTTCGTGGCCAGCCTCGCGGCCGGCCAGGTGGCGCTGTACGACGTCTCGGGGCCCGCCCAGTCGCCGCCGGTGCTCCGGTGGAGCACGCCGATTGCGTCTCCCTCCGGCACCTTCTCCTTCAACCGGAATGGCGCCGCGCGCCTCTACGTTGGCAGCTCCGACGGACAGGTCCACCAGTTGGAGCTGCTGGATGGCGCCGACTCCGGTCAGGTCTCGATTGGGGGTGCGCAGCGTATCGGGACTCCCACCATCGACCACACGGTGAGCCGCCTCCACGTGGGCTCGGAAGATGGCCGCATCTGCGCGTTCCCAGTCCCTTTCCCTTGAAGAACGTCCCTTCTTCCTCGCTCGCACTCGCCATGACTTCGGACGCCTTCCAGACGACGCCCCCTCCCGCCGCCGGCCCCGCCTATGAGCCGCCGGTCATTCTCTGGGAGCAGCCCTTCGTGGCACTCGCGCAGATTTCCCAGTGCCAGATTCCTGGTGAGTCGGAGTGCATCCCCTGAGCCTCCCGCCGGGAGGCCCCTTGGCGGCCGCGGCCCTCTGCCTGCGAATCGCTGGTTGGACCGGCGTGGTGGAAGTCGGCGAGGCAGGCCTGCGAGACTCGCTCCGGCGCATGTTCTCCCGGTTCGTGGTGTCCCCAGCGCGACAGGATGGTGAGGTGGCTCGGCTCGTGGCCGTGGCCCCCGCCCAGGCGCGTCCTGCTCCAGCCACTCGCGAGCTGCCCCGAGTCCTCCGCGGGGAGGACGGCGCGCTGCGCCTGGCCGGCGAGGACTACGACGCGACCCTGTCCGCTGACGGCCTCCAGGCGCACGTGGAGGGGCCGGGGCGCTTCCCCGTGGAGACGGTGCTGAAGGTGATGCTTGCCCGGGCGCTGGCTCGGCGTGGCGGGCTGCTGGTGCACGGCGTGGCGGTGGCGCACCAGGGCCGGGCCGCGCTCTTCACGGGGCACTCGGGCGCGGGGAAGAGCACGTTGGGGGCCTTGTG
>NZ_JABXEP010000085.1:0-34203 GCF_013372605.1 Myxococcus sp. AM009 | reverse complement strand
GAGTCGGGGGGAGCAGGGTCACCCCGCCGCTCCCCGACGGCCGGGTGACCCTGCTCCCCCCGACTCCGGCGCTACGGCTGCGCGTCCTCCTTCAGCTTCTCCACCGCCATCAAGGTGATGGCCTTCACCAGCGCCCGCGCCCGGCGGCCTCCCGCCGTCTCACCATGCGGGTCCGCCTCCACCGCGTTCGCCAAATCCGTGAAGCCCTGGCGCTCGCCCCTGCGGAGGTAGAGCTCGCCACGGTTGGCCAGCGCCACAGGGTTGTCGGGCTCACGCTCCAGCGCGGCGCTGTACTCGGCGATGGCGTCGTCCAGCTTGCCCAGCTTCTGGTACACGGTGCCCAGCGCCGCCCGCGCCGCCGCGTCCTTCGGGTTCCCCTCCACCAGGCCTTCGAAGAGGATGCGGGCCTCCTCCAGGCGTCCCGCCGCCGCCAGGTCACACCCCACCTGGGCAATGGCCTTCGCTTCCTCGAAGGTCATCCCCTCCACTTCGGCCCACGTCGCCTCTCCCCGGGCGAACGCCTTCAAGCTCTGCACCGCGCCGCGCTGCATCCGCATGGCCACCGCTCCCTCGTGTTTGATGATGCGTCCCATGACGGCTCAGGCGCTCCGCAGGTTGGAGATGGCCGTCTTCGCCATCTCGTGGAACTTCGAGGACATGTTGCTCATCAGGTCGAACATCGCCTTGCGCTTCTCCACCAGCCGCTGAAGGCGCAGCTCCAGCTCCTGCATGCTGCTCTCCAGCTTCGCGCCCGCCTTCCGGTCCGACTCACCGTTGCCCAGCGAGGCCCGCTGGTCGCGCACGTTCGCCATCTGCTCCATCACGTCGAGAATCTCCTCGTCCGTGTCGCTGGAGATGGACATCAGGATGGCTTGAATCTTGTCCTCGATGCTCATGGTGGGGTTGTCGACGATGCTCCGCACATTCGACGAAGCGCCGCCCACCGGCCGGCTCCCACCAGTCCCGCTCGCGGGCGGCGTTCCGGAGGACGCCTGCGCCGCGTCCGCCTGGCGCAGCGCCGCCGTGACATCCGGCCGGCCCACGATGCCGTCCCGCGGCCCCACGCCCGCGGCCATCTCCAGCCGGTCGTAGTAGGCGGGGTGGTCCTTGAAGAACTGCGCGGCGCGCTTCAGCGTCGACGATGCCGCCGGGCTGCTCAGGATGGCGTCCAGGTTGTCGCGCGTGAGCACGTTGTCCCGGGCCCCCACCGCGGAGTCGAAGGTGTCCCAGTTCGCGCTCAGCACGCGCAAGGCGTCGTGATACTCGTGGAAGTCCGGGTCCAGCGGGTTCGCCGTCGAGGTCGGCGGGCTGCCCGGCACGGGCGCGGAGCCACCGCCGCCGGACGTGCCGCCAGTCCCGGGCACCGGCGTGCCACCACCGCCGGGCGTGCACCCCGTCCCCGGAGGCGTCGCGCCACCACTTCCAGGGCGCACGGGCCGGCCATACCGCGCGAACTCCGCATCCACCGCCTTGAGCTCGCGCTGGAGGTCCTTCACCGAGAAGGTGTCGAGGTTGTACAGCGGCGAGAAGACGCCAATCCTCGCCAGCGGCCCCTGCCGGTCGAGCCGCTCGAAGAGGGCCGTGTTCTCCCCCATGAAGCGGGCCGCGTCCCGCAGCTGAGGAGACAGGCTGGAGTCCGTGGAGATGCGCTGCAGGTCCTTCTTCGACAGCGAGCCGCTCTTCGTGCCATCCAGCAGGTCCAGCTGCTGGAAGTTCGCCTCCAGCACCTTCAGGGCGTCCGCGTAGTCGAGCATCTTCGGGTCCAACGGACTGCTGCCCGGATTCAGGATGGGCGACGAGGACGCGGAGGGCGCGTAGCCGCTGTCGGCCTTCGAGCTGCCCGAGGAGGACGCGTGGTACTCCGTCTTCGCGGGCGGGTTCTTCGACAGCTCCTGCGCCACGCCCATGGCGCCGCTGGCCGCCAGCATGACGTTGCCCGTCGCGACCCCCGCCGCGGTCTTGATGGAGTTGGTGATGAGCGGCGGCAATCCCAGCGCGTTGCCCGCGAACTCCACCGCGGTGGACATGGGGCCAGCCAGCAGGTTGGCCGCACCTTTGAGGAAGTCGAGCATGAACCCTCTCGCGCGACGGGGTTGAAGTGGACGCCGCGCAGTCGTCCGCTGGATTGCAGCGGCGGTGCCGTCCGTGGGCGTGGGAGGCATCCAGCGAATTCCGACGGTTAGCGCTCACCGAGGTGGCGGCACGTCCCCAGGCGCGGACGGAGCGGTCCACGACGAAGGATTGCGGTTAAGTTCCGCGACATGCGCACCATGGGCCTGGACCTGGGCACCAAAACCATTGGAGTGGCCGTCTCGGACGGCCTGGGCCTCACGGCCCAAGGCGTCACGACCGTTCGCCGCACGTCGCTCAAGGCGGACCTCGCGGCGCTGGCCACCGTCGTGAGCGAACACGAGGTGACCCACGTCGTGCTGGGCCTGCCGCTCAACATGGACGGGAGCGAGGGCCCGCGCGCCGAGGCGTCCCGGAAGTTCGCGGACACCCTGACCCAGTCGCTGGGGGTGACGGTGGAGCTCTGGGACGAGCGGCTGTCGACCGTGGCCGCCACGCGGACCCTGCTCGAGGCGGACGTCAGCCGGGCCCGCCGCCGGGAGGTCATCGACCAGGTGGCGGCGCAGTTCATCCTCCAAGGGTGGCTGGATGCCCGCCGGCCGCCTGATACCGACTACCACCCCGACGACTACGACTCGGAGTCCTGAGGGGCGGAGGGCCCCTCCAGGGACCCGCGCTACGGCTGACGCCGGTACACGTGAAGCGGCGCGGTGAAGCCCTCCAGCTTCTGGTAGGCCACGCCATCCAGCACCAGCGAGCGCTCCTCCAGCTTCACGCCCGCGTCCTTCGCCAGCGTTCCACCGTCGAAGCGGACCAGCACCTCCGGACGAGCCTCCCGCATGCGCTGGCGGAAGGTGTCCCAGCGCACGCGCGCCAACCGCTCCTCGGGGAGGCCGGAGAAGAAGGCCAGCTGCAGGTCCATGTAGTTCGGGTCGATGTCGAGCGCGGCGGCCCCGCCCTTGGCGGCGACTTCCGCCTTCAGGAACTTCGCCACCTGCATCAGCGCCACGGGATTCGTGGACGTGGGGCTGATGGGGCGCAGCGTGGCCTGCAGCGGCCCGTCGGCACGGAACGTATAGAGGCCCATCGCCACTGGCACGGCCACGGCGACCAGCGCCGTCACGCCCGCCAGGGCCTTGCGCAGCACGGGCCCTCCACGCGCCCCCACCAGCCCGGCGAAGCCGAAGGCCACGAAGACGGGGACCAGCGCGACCTGCGTCACCGTGAAGCGGCCCAGCGGAACGAAGGTCAGCAGCGCCGCCGCCCGGAAGGTGAAGTAGGCAGCGGGGAGCACCGCCGCGGCCACCAGCCAGCGCGTGTCCGGACGCGAGCGCCACGCGCGCACCATGCCCGTCATGCCCAGGAGCGCCACGAGGGGCGACAGCGTGAGCAAGGCGATGCCGGGCCAGAACGCCAGCTGCTGCAGCCGCCAGCGCACGTTCGACCCCGCCCCCAGGGAGGCCTTCGCCCAGTTGCGGTGGAAGTCCTCCACCGCCGCCACCGGGAAGAACGGGTTGCCGTGCATCAGCTCATTTCCCTGCATCCACAACAGGGGGAACGGCAGGCACACCAAGCCGAAGCCCACGGCCCGGGTCAGCGACACCACCCTGTCCTGGCTGCTGAAGCACAGCGCCCCCGTGAGCAGCGGGATGTACATCCACGCGTCGTAGCGCAGCGCGCATGCCAGGTTGAGCATCAACGCCGCCTGGAACAGGGGCAGGAAGCGGTTCTCGTCCACGCCTTCCGCGTACAGTGCGAAGGTGGCCAGCATGAAGAAGAGGGACACCGCCTCGCTGCAGGCCGTGGTGGAGAACTGCATGTGCATGCCCCACGCGGCGAAGGACAGGCCGGCCACCACGCCCGCGCGCCAGCCGAAGAGCCGGCGCGTCAGCGCGAACAGCGGCACCACTGACAGCACACCGAACAGCAGGCTCACCACGCGGCCCGCGACCTCCCGGTCGAACACCGACAGCGCCGCGCCCACCAGGTACATGTGCAGCGGACCGAACTGGTAGGCCCCGTCCCCGTAGGCGGTGATGAGGTGCGGCGCCCGCAGCCAGCGCTCCGCCAACTCCGTGCGCACCACCGCGTCACCGAAGAGGTTCTCGTTGACGAAGAACACGCCCAGCCGCGGCACCAGGGCCGCCACCAGCAACAGCCCGACGAGCAGCCGGGTGCCTGGCTCGTGCTGAGGGGCAGGCACCGCCGACAGGCCAGGTGCGTGGGGAGGCGAAACGGAGAGGGGTGCGGGGGCAGTGGCCATGACGCGCGGCAGGATACGCAGGCACGGCCCAAAGCCAAGCCAACGCCCATTGTTCCCTTGCTCGGGGAGCGCGGCCGATTTCACGGTGCGCGAACCTGCTCCCCTCCCGAGCGCCAGGGGGCTGCAATCATTTCAGGGTGCGCCGGGGCCAAGGGGCTGCTGGACTCCAGCGTCACCCGCGTGCGGCGGACCACCTCCAGCCGCCGGGAGCCCCGCGCCCCCAGCTCGGCGCGAGACGTGAAGAGGACCTCCAGCCGCTCGGGGAACGGGCGGCTCAAGTCGAAGCGCAGCTCGCCCTCGGCCCTGGGGGTTGGAGGGCCGTCCGCTCCCTGGGATTGGAGGAGGAAGCGCACCCGGCCGCGGGCGCCATCCAGCGCCACCAGCTCGTAGGTGACGACGGCCAGCCCTCCCTCCAGGGCTCGCGCCACGACCCAGCGGCCTCCCGCCCCCACGGGCGCTTCGGGAAACCGCGGGGTGACGAGCCAGTCCGAGGACAGCGCCGCCCGCACCAGGGTGCTCAAGGCCGCGGAGGCCCCGGGCCCCAGTGGCAGCCACGCCTGAACCCGCGTCCCTCGGTCGGAGAGCACCACGGCGCCGTCCCGGCCACTCACCGCGCCCAGCTCCTCCGCCAACCGCCACGCGGGCTCCATCCCCTCATCGTCCACGGCGTGGACCTCCGGACGCCCCACCCGCACGTGGTAGCGCGCCTGTCCCCTCCCCGCTCCCGCCTGCCACGCCACGTACAGCGGCACCGAGACCTCGGGGCCATACTCCGTTCGCAGCTCGCTGCTGGCCCCCACTCCCAGCACTGTCTCTACCTCGGGAGAAATCGACACCACCATGCCCTGGCCCCACCCTGGCCGCTGCGCCAGCCGCAGCGCGCGGCGGGGTGCGCGCCCCGCATCGAGCAGCGCCGTCGCCACCACGTCTCCCTCCGCATGAGGGACTGTTGCCTGGACCCCTGCGGCGAGAAGACAGGTTGCGACGAGCAGGACGGGCATCAGCAGGCTCCCAGGAAGGACAGGCGCCGCGCCCCGTTGCACACGCCATGCTCAGAGGCCGTCCTCTCGTGCGCGCGCCCCGCGCCGTCCAGAACGGGAGACGCTGCGAGCGAAGCAGGGGCCGCGCCGCGCAAACGCCCATGCGCCGCGCCGAACGCGCACGCCGCACCCAGCGCCCCTCCCGCACGGCCGCTCGCCTGCTTTCGCGCGTGCGACGCCAGCCGCGTCCGTGAAGGCTCCGCGCCGACATGTGGAGCGAAAGGGCACGCTGCCCCACAACCCACCCGCGCATCGCCCCTGCCGTGCGCCGAGGAGATGACCGTTCAGGCGTTCACTACCCTTCGTGCAGCCGGTGTGCGCCTACCCCCGTGGGCGAGGACCCTTATAATCAAGAGGCCTTTTCACCCCGTGGAGGGGGTGCGCCTCCGGGCGTCCCACCCCTGACACGAGCGTAACGCGCGGTCCCACTCCGCGGCGGGGTCCCGAAGGGGCAGCAGGGCAGTCGTGCCTGGGACCTCGTCGGGGTGGGTGTGGAATGGCAGTCATGCCCTCCAGGTTGACCATTTTGGCCCCCTGTCGGCGCGGCTTTCCGCGTCCTCGGGTGGGCTCCGAGGGAGAGACATGAAGGACGCTGAGAAGGGTTCGTGGGTCTCCAGAATCGCCGCGCTGCAGGACGTGAAGACCTACGCGGAGCTCAACTGGGAAGGCTCGTTCGAGGAGTACCTCGAAATCGTCCGGCAGAACCCCAAGGTCACCCGCACCGCCTTCCAGAGGATCTACGACATGATCCTCAGCCACGGAAAGACGGAGTACATCGACAACAAGAAGAAGCTCATCCGCTACCACTTCTTCAGTGACGAGAAGTTCGGCGGCCGTGACGCCATCTTCGGGCTCGATGTCCCGCTCATGAAGCTGGTCAACGTCTTCAAGTCCGCCGCCCAGGGCTACGGCACCGAGAAGCGCGTCATCCTCCTCCACGGCCCCGTGGGCTCGTCCAAGTCCACCATCGCTCGCCTGCTGAAGAAGGGCACCGAGGACTACTCCAAGACGCCGGAGGGCGCCGCGTACACCTTCTCCTGGCTCACCGACAAGAAGGGCCCCGACGGCGTCCCGGTGAAGGAGAAGATGAAGTGCCCGATGAACGAGGAGCCGCTCAACCTCATCCCCCGGGAGTGGCGCTCCAAGGTCTACGCCGAGATTTCCCCGCCCGAGTCCGGCTACACCATCCCGGATGGCTCCGAGCTGTGCCCCGCCTGCCGCTTCGTCTTCAAGGAGCTGATGACGCAGTACCAGGGCGACTTCGCCAAGGTCATAGGCCACATCCGCGTCAACCGGCTCGTCTTCAGCGAGAAGGACCGCGTGGGCATCGGCACCTTCCAGCCCAAGGACGAGAAGAACCAGGACTCCACCGAGCTCACCGGTGACATCAACTACCGGAAGATCGCCGAGTACGGTTCAGACTCCGACCCGCGCGCCTTCAACTTCGACGGCGAGTTCAACATCGCCAACCGCGGCATCATCGAGTTCGTCGAGGTGCTCAAGCTGGACGTCGCGTTCCTCTACGACCTGCTCGGCGCGTCGCAGGAGCATAAAATCAAGCCGAAGAAGTTCCCGCAGACGGACATCGACGAGGTCATCCTCGGCCACACCAACGAGCCCGAGTACAAGAAGCTCGAGAACAACGAGTTCATGGAGGCCCTGAGAGATCGCACGGTGAAGATTGACGTCCCGTACATCACCAAGCTGTCCGAAGAGGTGAAGATCTACGAGAAGGACTTCAACTCCCGCGCCATCAAGGGCAAGCACATCGCGCCGCACACGCTGGAGATGGCCGCCATGTGGGCCGTGCTCACGCGCCTGGAGGAGCCCAAGAAACACAACCTGTCGCTGCTCCAGAAGCTCAAGCTCTACAACGGCAAGACGCTCCCGAACTTCACCGAGGACAACATCAAGGAGCTGCGCAAGGAGAGCAACCGCGAGGGCCTGGAGGGCATCTCCCCGCGCTACATCCAGGATAAAATCTCCAACGCCCTGGTGAGCGACAAGGGCGAGGGCTGCATCAACCCCTTCATGGTCCTCAACGAGCTGGAGGCCGGCCTCAAGACGCACTCCCTCATCAACAACGAGGACACGCGCAAGGGGATGAAGGAGCTGCTCACGTCCGTGAAACAGGAGTACGAGGACATCGTCAAGAACGAGGTCCAGCGCGCCATCTCCGCGGACGAGGACGCCATCGCCAAGCTGTGCGGCAACTACATCGACAACATCAAGGCCTACACCCAGAAGGAGAAGGTCAAGAACAAGTACACCGGCCTCTACGAGGAGCCCGATGAGCGGCTGATGCGGTCCATTGAAGAGAAGATCGACATCCCCGACACCCGCAAGGACGACTTCCGCCGCGAAATCATGAACTACATCGGCGCGCTCGCGGTGGAGGGGAAGACCTTCAACTACCGGACCAACGAGCGGCTCCACAAGTCGCTGGAGCTGAAGCTGTTCGAGGACCAGAAGGACAGCATCAAGCTCAAGAACCTGGTGTCCTCCGTCGTCGACAAGGAGACGCAGGAGAAGATCGACCTGGTGAAGGACCGGATGATGAAGAACTACGGCTACTGCGAGATCTGCTCCACGGACGTGCTGAACTTCGTGGCCAGCATCTTCGCCCGCGGCGACGCGAAGGAGTAACACCTAGAGAGGGGCGAGCCGCCGTGACCTTGAAGATCCACCAGGACCACTCCCGCTTCAAACAGATTGTCCGCGGGAAGATCAAAGCCAACCTGCGCAAGTACGTGCAGAAGGGCGAGATGATTGGGAAGAAGGGGAAGGACGCCATCTCCATCCCCATCCCCTTCATCGACATCCCCCGCTTCAAGTACGGCCACAAGGAACAGGGTGGCGTCGGACAGGGTGACGGCGAGGTCGGCCAGCAGCTCGGCCCCGGGGCGGTGGAGCCCGGGGAGGGCAAGCAGGCCGGCCAGGGCGAAGGCGACCACGCCCTGGAGGTGGACGTCACGCTCGACGAGCTCGCCCAGATTCTGGGCGAGGAGCTGCAGCTGCCCAACATCGAGCGGCGGCAGAACGAGCGCATCATCACCCAGAAGATCCGCTACACCGGCGTCAACACCACCGGCCCGGAGTCGCTGCGGCACTTCAAGCGGACCTTCAAGCAGGCCCTGCGGCGGCAGATCGCCGCTGGCACGTATGACCCGGCGCGGCCCGTCATCATCCCCACGCGCGAGGACCGCCGCTACCGCAGCTACAAGCTCCAGGACCTGCCGGAGACGAACGCGGTCATCATCTACATGATGGACGTGTCCGGCTCCATGGGTGACGAGCAGAAGGAGATCGTCCGCATCGAGAGCTTCTGGCTCGATACCTGGCTGCGCCACCAATACAAGGGCCTGGAGGCGCGCTACATCATCCACGACGCGGTGGCGCGCGAGGTGGACCGCGACACGTTCTTCCACACCCGCGAGTCTGGCGGGACGATGATCTCCAGCGCCTACAAGCTCTGCCGGGACATCATCCTGGCGGACTACCCGAAGAGCGCGTGGAACATCTACCCGTTCCACTTCAGCGACGGGGACAACTGGAGCGCGGACGACACGCGGCAGTGCATTGAGATGCTGCGAAGCGACGTGCTGCCCAACGTCAACCAGTTCGCCTACGGCCAGGTGGAGTCACCCTACGGCAGCGGCCAGTTCATCAAGGATCTGCGCGAGGCGGTGGGGGACACGCCCAACGTCGCGCTGAGCGAAATCGCGGACAAGGACGCCATCTACGCGTCCATCAAGGACTTCCTCGGCAAGGGCCGCTGACTTCAGCGGGCCTTTCCCACCGGAGCGACTGCCCGATGCCCAAGAGCCTCACCCCTCGCCTCGCCGCGCTCCGGGACGAAATCCATGGCTACGCCAAGGAGTTCGGCCTGGACTTCTTCGACACCCGCTTCGAGATGGTGTCCTACGA
Organism: Myxococcus sp. AM009; assembly: GCF_013372605.1. Lineage (NCBI taxonomy): Bacteria > Pseudomonadati > Myxococcota > Myxococcia > Myxococcales > Myxococcaceae > Myxococcus > Myxococcus sp. AM009. The sequence continues at coordinate 24,903 of NZ_JABXEP010000085.1, read as the reverse complement.
CGAGATGAACATGGTGGCCGCCTACGGCGGCTTCCCCACCCGCTATCCCCACTGGCGCTGGGGTATGGAGTACGAGCAGCTCGCCAAGGGCTACGAGTACGGGCTGAGCAAGATCTACGAGCTCGTCATCAACAATGACCCTTGCTACGCCTACTTGATGGAGAGCAACCCGGAGGTGGACCAGAAGCTCGTCATGGCCCACGTCTATGGCCACTGCGACTTCTTCAAGAACAACTTCTCCTTCCGGCACACCAACCGCCGGATGATTGATGAGATGGCCAACCACGCCACGCGGGTGCGACGCTGGGTGGACAAGATTGGCGTGGAGAAGGTCGAGGACTTCATCGACCGGACGCTGAGCCTGGAGAACCTCATTGACCAGCACGCGCCGCACATCCGGCGCAACCCGGACCCGAAGAAGGCCGAGGACGAGCTCAAGGCCAACGAGCGCGTGGAGGGCTTCAAGGTGGGCCGCGAATACATGCGCGGCTACATCAACCCGTCCGAGTTCCTCGACTTCCAGCGCAAGAAGGTGGAGGACGAGAAGCAGCGCGCCAAGCAGTTCCCCGAGCGTCCGCAGCGCGACGTGCTGCTCTTCCTCTTGGAGGAGGCGCCGCTGGAGCCGTGGGAGGCGGACATCCTCGCCATTCTGCGCGACGAGGCCTACTACTTCGCGCCCCAGGGCCAGACGAAGATCATGAACGAGGGGTGGGCCAGCTACTGGCACTCCACCATCATGACGCGCCGAGCCCTCAAGGACGACGAAATCATCGACTACGCGGACCACCACTCCGGCACCATGGGGACCCGCCCTGGCGCCATCAACCCGTACAAGCTGGGCATCGAGCTGTGGCGGGACATCGAGGAGCGGTGGAACAAGGGCCGCTTCGGCAAGGAGTGGGACGAGTGCGACGATTTGCGCGCGCGCCGCTCCTGGGACAAGAAGCTGGGCGCGGGCCGCGAAAAAATCTTCGAGGTCCGCAAGCACTACAACGACATCACCTTCATCGACACGTTCCTGACGCCCGAGTTCGCGATGGAGCAGAAGCTCTTCGTGTACGGCTTCAACGACAAGCGCAATTCGTGGGAGATCCTCGACCGCGAGTTCAAGAAGGTGAAGAACAAGCTCCTCCAGGGGCTCACCAACTTCGGCCAGCCCATCATCGAGGTGGTGGACGGCAACTTCGAGAACCGCAGCGAGCTCTTGCTGGCGCACCGCCACGACGGGCAGGACCTCAAGGGCGACTACGCGCGCGAGACGCTGCGCAACCTCCAGTCGCTCTGGCGCCGGCCCGTCAACATCCTCACGCGGTACGACCACAAGGCCGCCATGCTGCGCTTCGACGGGCAGACCCACTCGGAACGAAAGGTGGAGCTCTGAGCGCCCCTGCCCTGGCGGCGCTCAAGCAGCCAGGCAGCCGAGCCTGAGAAATTTCCCGGCCCTCCGCTGGGCGAGCGCCAGGGTGTCCACTACACTCGGCCGCCGTCCCATGAGAATCGCTCCCCTGCTCTGCCTGGCCGCCGCGCTGCTGGCTTCGACGTCCGAAGCCGCCGTCCGTTACGTCATCAAGAACCGCCGTATCGAGCCGCGCCAGACGCTCGCGCAGGCGCTGCACGACGCGAAGCTCCCGGACGCGCAGGTGGCCGCCGTCATCTCCGCGCTGGAGGGCGTGTTCGACTTCCGCAAGTCGCGCGTGGGTGACCAGCTGCGGCTCGTCATGCGCGACGGGGAGCTGGACTTCTTCGACTACCGCCAGAGCATGGTGGACGAGTGGCAGGTCCGCCGCGACGGCGAGAAGTACGTGGGCAGCAAGCGCGCCATCGAGGTGGAGAAGCAGGTCGCCGTGGTGGCGCTGGAAATCCAGTCGTCACTGTACGAGGCGGCGATGGACGCCGGAGAGGACCCGGCCATCGGCATGGTGCTGGCGGACGTGTTCGCCTGGGACATCGACTTCTACCGGGACGTGCGCAAGGGCGACACGGCGCGCGCGCTGGTGGAGAAGTTCGTCTCCAAGGGCCGCCTGCTGCGCTACGGCGACGTGCTGGCGGCGACGTACACGGGCGGCCTGGTGGGCCAAAAGAAGGTGTACCGCTACGTGCTCCCGGACGGGCAGCCCAACTACTTCAACGAGGAGGGCGCCAGCGCGAAGAAGACCTTCCTCAAGACGCCGCTGAAGTACGCCAACGTCACCAGCCGCTTCGGCTCGCGCTTCCACCCGGTGCTCAAGTACCTCAAGGCCCACAACGGCGTGGACTACGGCACCCCCATTGGCACCCCGGTGTGGGCGGTGGCGGACGGCACGGTGACGCAGGCGGGCTACGCGGGCGCCGCCGGCAACATGGTCGTCATCCGCCACGCCAACGGCTTCGAGACGCAGTACATGCACCTGTCGCGCTTCGGAGAAGGCGTCCGCGCGGGCGCCCGCGTGCGGCAGAAGCAGGTCATCGCGTACTCCGGCAACACCGGCCGCTCCACCGGGCCGCACCTGCACTTCGGCCTCAAGCGCAACGGCCGGTACACCAACCCGCTCAACCAGCAGTACCCCCGCGCGGACCCGCTGCCCAAGGAGCTGCTGCCGGACTTCCTCGCCAGGGCGCAGGCGCTGACGGGGCAGATGGAGGCCGTGTCCATGGCCGCCGTCGCCGGGCAAGCCGCGGCCATGCCGTGACGCGGGCCTACTCCCAGGTGATGACGTAGTCGGCGCCCGTCACGCCGCGAGGCGTGCCCACCACCCGGCTCTTGCAGCCGACGACGCTCAGCGCCTCCTGCAAGACGCCCTCGTGGTACTGCACCGGCTGCATGTCCCCGTGGAAGGCCAGGCGCACCTGCTGGTCTCCCAGCACGGCGAACTCACGCCGGCCGTAGTTCACCAGCGTCGAGTACGCGGTGGGCGCGTGGGAGAGGAGCCGCTTGGGGTCGCCCTTGCCGATGAGCCGGTTGAGCGTCTGCCCCACCGTGGACTGGAAGAAGTGCGTGACGGCCGCCGCGCCGCAGGCCCGCACCGCGTCCTCCATGGAGCCGTAGACGGGCGTGAGCGCCTCCGACGTCGCGTACAGGAGGCGCAGGGCGTCCGCGGCCGGATAGGAGAAGAAGTCCACCGGGGAGCGCTTGAAGAAGGGCTCACGCAGCCGCGTGGCCGCGTCCGCGCCCAGCTTCTTCTCCGTCAGGTTGAACACCGCGTTGAAGACGAGCCCGCGCACCGTGTCTTCGGGGCGGATGATGGCCAGCCGTTGTTCGAGGTCGTTCTTCGGAAAACCCATGGCGGATTGATTTCTACATCAATCCGTCTCCGGGTTGGCGCGCCATCCACCGGCAGGCAGTCCGCCGCCCTTCCAGGTGAGCTGTCCCAGGGGGCAAAGCCGCGCTTTACCGGTGCGATGCGAGACACGGCTGCGCTAGCCTGACGCACCTTCGCGTACCCGGGAAAGCCCGGGGCCCGCGAAGCCCTGAACCCGCAGCATCTACGTCCAGAGATACCCAGCGACATGGCCCCTCCTGCCTCCGCCTCCCAGCAGCCCCGCCCCGCCCAGCCGGCCCAGACCGACGACAGCGGGCGCGTCGGGCACGACGCGGCCAGCCTGCGCCGTTCCTTCCTCGACCACGTGCGCTATTCGCGCGGAAAGAACTACGAGTCCTCCACCCCGCATGACCGCTTCATGGCGCTGTCGCTCGCGGTGCGGGACAGGCTGGCGGACCGGTGGGTGAAGACGTCGCGCACGTACTATGAAAAGGACGTCAAGCGCGCCTACTACCTGTCCGCGGAGTACCTGCTGGGTCGGGCCCTGGGAAACAACCTGCTGAACCTGGGGATGTACGAAGCGGCGGCCGAGTCCATGCAGGAGGTGGGGGTGGACCTCACCAACTTGCTGGAGATGGAGCCGGACGCGGGCCTGGGCAACGGCGGTCTGGGCCGCCTGGCCGCGTGTTTCATGGAGTCGCTGGCCACGCTGGCCTACCCCGGCATGGGGTACGGCATCCGCTACGAGTTCGGCATCTTCACGCAGGACATCGTCGACGGGTACCAGGTGGAGCGCGCCGACGAGTGGCTCAAGTTCGGCAACCCGTGGGAAATCGTCCGGCCGGAGAAGGCGGTGCCGGTGCGCTTCTTCGGGCGTGTGGAGCACCACCAGGGGCCGGATGGCCGCCCCGTGGCGCGCTGGGTGGGCGGCAAGACGGTGGTGGGCGTGCCGTATGACACGCCCATCGCCGGGTACCACAACAACACCGTCAACACGCTGCGGCTGTGGCAGGCGCGGGCCTCCGAGGAGTTTGACCTGCTGCTGTTCAACGCGGGCGACTACGAGCGCTCCGTGGTGGAGAAGAACGACTCGGAGGTCATCTCCAAGGTCCTCTACCCCAACGACGCGTTCCAGGCCGGCAAGGAGCTGCGGCTCAAGCAGCAGTACTTCTTCGTCGCGTGCTCCATCGCGGACATCGTCCGGCGCTACCTGAAGAACCACACCGACTTCCGGGACTTCTCCCGCAAGGCGGCCATCCAGCTCAACGACACGCACCCGGCCATTGGCGTGGCGGAGCTGATGCGCGTGCTGGTGGATGAGAGGCGCCTGCTCTGGGACGAGGCGTGGACGATTACCCAGGAGACGTTCGGCTACACCAACCACACGCTGCTGGCCGAGGCGATGGAGCGGTGGCCGGCGACGCTCTTCGAGCGGCTGCTGCCCCGCCACCTGGAAATCATCTACGAAATCAACACGCGCTTCCTGCGGCAGGTGCAGATTCGCTACCCGTACGACCAGGAGAAGATGCAGCGGATGAGCCTGGTGGAGGAAGGGGCCGAGAAGAAGATTCGCATGGCCCACCTCGCCGTCGTCGGCAGCCACAGCGTCAACGGCGTGGCCGCGCTGCACACCGACCTGCTGCGCCGGGACGTGCTGACGGACTTCGCGGCCATGAACCCGGAGCGGTTCAACAACAAGACGAACGGCGTGACGCCGCGCCGCTGGCTGGCGTGGTGCAACCCCCGCCTGTCCAAGCTGATTACGTCCCGCATCGGCGAGGGCTGGGCCACGGACCTGGACAAGCTCACGAAGCTGGAGGCGCACGCGGAGGACCCGGAGTTCCGCAAGGCCTTCCGCGACGTGAAGCGCGCCAACAAGGAGGACCTGGCCCGGCACATCCGGGACTTGCGCTGGGTGCAGCTCAATCCGGACGCCATCTTCGACGTCCAAATCAAGCGCCTGCACGAGTACAAGCGCCAGCTCCTCAACGCGCTGCACATCGTCGCGCTGTGGATGAAGGCGCGCAGGGACCCTTCCACCATCATCCACCCGCGGGCGTTCATCTTCGGCGCCAAGGCGGCGCCGGGCTACCACCTGGCGAAGCTGACCATCCGGCTCATCAACGGCATCGCCGAGGTGGTGAACAGTGACGCGGGCACCACGGGCCTGCAGGTGGTGTTCGCCCCCAACTACCGGGTGAGCCTGGCCGAGCGCATCATCCCCGCCGCCGACGTGTCCGAGCAGATCTCCACCGCGGGCATGGAGGCGTCCGGCACCGGCAACATGAAGCTGATGCTCAACGGCGCGCTGACGCTGGGCACGCTGGACGGCGCCAACGTGGAGATTCGCGACGCGGTGGGTGATGAGAACTTCTTCCTCTTCGGCCTCACCGCGGACGAGGTGATTGCCCGCAAGCGTGAGGGCTACCGCCCGCGCGACGTGTACAGCCAGCACCAGGAGCTGCGCGAGGCGCTGGACCTCATCTCCACTGGCTTCTTCTCCCCGGAGGACAAGCACCTCTTCAAGCCGCTGGTGGACAGCCTCCTGGAGGAGGACCGCTACCTCATGCTGGCGGACTTCCCGTCCTACATGGCGAAGCAGGAGGAGGTCGCGCAGGCCTACAAGGACGCGGACGGCTGGGCGCGCAAGTGCATCATCAACGTGGCGCGCGGCGGCATCTTCTCCTCGGACCGGACCATCAAGCAGTACGCCGAGGAGATCTGGCGCATCCAGCAGACGCCGGTGGAGCCGTAGCCACGCGTCCCCTTCCGGCCGGTGACGATGCCGGCCGGCAGTGCGCTGGCGGCGCCACTGCGCTTCAGCGAACGCCCCATGCGTCCAGTTCCACGCAAGGCACCGGAGGGCGATTGGCATGGGAGCCGCCACGTCCGAGGACCCGGCGGCATGAGCCTGCAAGCCAACCGAGTGCTGGGGACGAGCGCCGCCATCCTGGGCCTGCTCGTGGGATGGCGACTCATCCCCATGGGACAGACGTCTGGCGCGCCTCCCGCCCCTGGCACCGCGAGTGCCCAGGGCCGCGGCCTTCCTGCCCCCGGGGCCCCCCCGGCGAGCCGTCCGCCCATGCCAGGCGCCGTCAACGCAGCCGCCCCAGCGGCGGAGTCCCTGGACGTGGAGTGGGAGGTGCTGCGCCTCTCACTGCTCGAGCGCTTCGGCTCGCGGCTGCATGAACCGTCCGTCCAGCTCCGGATGCTGGAGCAGCTCATGCGGTATTTCCAGACGCGCTCGCCGGACCGGTGGCGAGAAGAACTCCAGACCTTCCTTCGCAAAGCCTTTCCCAGTCAGCACGAAGCGCTGGCCGCCCTGCTGCGCGACCGTCTGGACTACGAGAAGTGGGTGAAGGACAACGACGCCTACCTGCGAGGGTTGGACTCGAAGCAGCGGCGTGCCGCCGTCTGGGATGCGCGCAACCGGCTCTTCGGGAAGGAGACGGCGCAGCGCCTCTGGGCATCGGAGTTGAAGCACCAGGCGCTGGTGGACGCGCTCCAGGTGATTGACGCGAGGCAGGACCTGCCCCTCCCGGAGAAGCTGGCTGCCTACAAGGCGCGGCTGGGGGAGGTCTACGGAGACGGGGCACCCGCGCAGCTCGCCCGGCATCCGCAGGAGGCGATGAACCGCTTCCTGGCGCTTCCCTCCGTCCAGCGCGAGCTGACGGGCATGACACCGGCCGAGCGCGCGCGCAGCTTGTGGGCCGTGCGCCAGGAACTGGGGCTCGATGACGAAGCGCTGCGGCGCTGGGACGCGCTGGACCAGACGCGGGAGGCCCGCTGGGAGGCGGGCCTCCGGTACATGGCGGAGCGTACAGCGCTGGCACGGACGCTCTCCGGCGATGCGCTGGAGGCCCGGCTCCAGGAGGTGCGCGCCCGCTACTTCGGCACCGAGGCGGACGTCATCGCCCAGGAGGAGGCCAGTGGCCTCTTCCGCTTCACGCGCCCCCGGCAGTGGGGGCGCAACTGAAGCGCGGACGGGGCGTCACGCCGCCTGGTTGAGCCACTCCTCGTAGGCGCGGAAGTCGTAGTCGCGCCCCAGGAAGGCATTCACCAGCCGGGCCGCGTCGTCGGAGCCACCCGGCTCCAGCACCGCGCGCCGGTAGGCCTGGGCGGGCTCCGGGGCCAGCAGCCCCTTCTGCTGGAACACCGTGAACAGGTCCTTCGCGATGACGAGCGACCACATGTACGTGTAGTAGTTGGAGGAGTACCCGTCGAGGTGGCCGAAGGAGAGGTGGAAGTAGGTGCCCTCCACGTACGGGAAGGGCGTGAACTTCCCCTGGAGCTCGCGCACGAGCGACACCGTGTCCACGCCCTCCGGCTTGCGCCGGTACAGCTCCAGGCTGAGCGCCGCGTAGAACATCTGCTGGCGCACCCACAGCCCCTTGCCGAACTCCTCCGCGCGGCGCATGCGCTCCACCACGTCCGCGGGGATGGGCTCGTTCGTCTGGTGGTGCCGGGCGAAGGTCTGGAGGCTGGCGGTGTCACGCGCCCACTCCTCCAGCATCTGCGACGGCGCCTCCACGAAGTCCCACTCCGTGCGCACGCCGGACACGCCCGCCCAGCGCGTGTGGCCGCCGAAGATGTGGTGCAGCAGGTGGCCGAACTCGTGGAAGAAGGTCTCCACGTCGCTGTGCTGGAGCAGCGCGGGCTCCGCGCCGGGACGGGGGAAGTTGCAGACCAACACCCCTTCCGGCAGCCGCCGGCCCGACTTCCCGCTGGTCAGCGTGAACTGGGCGGCGTGCTTGTACTTGTCGTCGCGCGGGTGCATGTCCAGGTAGAAGCGCCCGCGCAGCGTGGTGCCCTCGAACACGTCGTAGGCCTCCACGTCCGGGTGCCACACCGGCGCGTCCGCGACGCGGCGGTAGGTGACGCCGAACAGGCGCGCCGTCAGGTCGAGCACGCCCTGCTTCACGCGCGTGTACTCGTAGTAGGGCCGCACCACCTGCGAGTCGAAGGCGTACTGCTCCGCCTTCACGCGGTCCTCCAGGTACGCCTGGTCCCACGGGTTGACGCGCTCGGCGCCGGGGACGTCACGGCGCTTGCGCTCCAGCAGCGTGGCGTAGTCGCGCTCCATGCGCGCGCCGGACGCGGCGGCGATCTTCTCGATGAAGTCCGAGGCGGCCCGCTCGTCCCGAATCATCTTGTCCTCAGTCGCGTAGGCCGCCCAGCTCCGGTAGCCCAGCAGCGTGGCCAGCTCGTTCCGGCGGGACACCATGCGGTGCAGGACGTCCGCGTTGGCGGGGTGGCCGCGCTGGCGGAAGACGCGCCACAGCTGCTCGCGGGCCTGGGCATCCCGCGAGTACGTCATGAAGGGGACGATGTCCGGGTAGTCCGTGGTGATGCGCACCTTGCCGTCCGGCCCGGGCGGGTGGGCGCGCACGTAGTCATCGGGCAGGCCCTCCAGCGCGGACGGCGCCAGCGCCTCCGTGCGCGTGTCCTGGCGGATGTTGCGGCTGAACTCCTGGCCGATGCGGACCAGCTCCTCCTGGAGCGCCTTCACCCGGGCGCGGGTGGCGTCATCCCGGTCCACGCCCGCGCGGCGGAACTCGCGCAGCACCTTCTCCATCCACTTGCGCGTGGCGGCGTCCTCGCCGGACAAATCCAGCGCGGCCAGCACGTCATAGACGCCCCGGTCCATGCGGATGTCGTTGCCGAGCGTCTCCAGGGCCTGCTCGGCGGCCTCAGCGGCCTCGCGCATGGCGGCGTCCGGGTGCGCATGGCGGGCGACGCTGGCGCGGGCTCCGGCGTCGTCGAGCGCGGCCGTGGCCTCGTCGTAGAGCTCCAGCACCTCGCGCGTAATGTAGGGGGGACGGAGGGCCTTGAGCTGGGCGATTCCCGCTCGGGCGGCGGCCATGGCCTCCTCACCGGCGCGCGTGAATTCGGCCGGCGGACAGGTGACGAGGCGGGCGGCGTCGGGGACTTGGCTCTCTGACACAGTCTGCTCCTGGACGTGGTGACGGCGAAGGTACGGCCGCAAAGGTAATGCGCCGGACGCCGGGGAGCAGCAGGGATTGGCGGCGGAAATACAAGAGGCCGCCCGGCGCATGCACGCCCGGCGGCCTCCGTGAGACACGCGGTGCTCCCAGCCCGGCTACGGCCGTTCCGTCGGGCTCAGTGAGTTCTGTGGCTGACGGACGGCCCGTTGCACGAAGTCCGCGCCGTTGTCGTCAGAGTCCCAGCCGTTGCCGAAAGACGCGTCAGCGCCGCCCTCCGCCATGGTGGCGACGGTCGAGGTGTCCAGGGCCTTCCGCTCCAGGCTGCCGCCCGTCGCAGGGTGAGAGGGCGCCGAGGTGCCTTCTGGCGAGTTCCCGGTGCCCCACGCCACCTTGTCCACCGCCACGTCATTGACGTTGGTGGTCAGGCCAGGCCCGATGCGGATGTGACCTCCACCCGTCGTGGAGGCCGAGGCGTCGAACGAATAGGCCAGGTCCCGCGCCACGGAACCGCTGTAGTTGCTGCCCCCCAGGAGGAAGTACCCATGGGCGCGGATGACAGTCCCGGCGGGAATGGTGACGGTGCCGGCGTAAGCGGGCCCTGTCGCGGACTTGTACTGCACCTGCCAGTCGCTGAGGTCCACGTCGGTGTCCGTCGGGTTGTAGAGCTCGATGAACTCATCGGTCGCCGCGGTCCCGGTTCCGTTGCCGCCGCTCACCTCGCTGATGACGACGTGGTTGGCCACGGGGGGCGGCGACACCACCGTCACCGTGCCGTAGTTGCCCGTGCTCGCCTCCGCGACGACGCCGTCCTGGTCGCAGTACACCCACGCCTGAGCCGACTCGGGCCCTTGCGTGAAGCGGTAGCGGAAGCCGTAGATGTAGCTGCCCGGCGCCTCGATGTTCAGCGGAGCCACCAGCTCATCGTTGTTGCCCGGCGTGGCGTACCCCGCGTTCGGCTGCGCCGGCACCCACGTCCACGACTCCGGTGAGGCCGCGTCGGCTCCATAGCCCAGCTCCGCCACCAGGTGCGGGAAGCCGTCGTTGCCGTTCGTGTTCCGGGTGCTCACCTGGGGCTCGTAGAACTGGCTGTAGACGGCCTCCGCGTGGCCCGCCTGGATGGGCGTGGCGAAGGACTTCGGATACTGGATGGCGCAGTAGTCCACCGGGCCGGTGAGCTCCACGCCGCAGGACGCGTTGGCGCCGCCCGGCGTGCCCTGTCCGCCGCCCGAAAGCGGCGCCTCTGAATCACACCAGTACCAGGCGTGCTGGCTGGCCCGCGTCCCCACCACCACGGACGACAGGTTCATCGAGCGCCCCGTCGTCTGCGGGAAGGAAGCCGAGTACGCCACGTCATCCACCACGGTAGCGCCCATCTCGACGAAGAGGTGCCCCGAATGGCCAAGCTCGAAGAGCGTGCTCCCGTAGCCGTACTGGGCCGCCACGCCGCCGTTGGTGGCCACCTCCGTGTTGTTCGCGAGGACGAAGGTGCCTCGCCCCGAAACGATGAGCGGCCGGTCACCGGTCGTCAGCACGCTGAAGTCCGTCTCGCCGCCCGCGCCATCGTCGAAGCGGATGCGCAGGTTCGCGACGTCCCTCGGTCCGTCGACGGTGCTGGTCAGCTCGATGTATTCGGTGGTGTTCGCATCCGGGCGGTGCATCACCTCGCTGATGACCAACTCACCCGCCGCGGGCGCGGGCGCCGTGGCACAGGTGCCCTCGAAGCAGACGCCGTCCTGGCCCGGACAGAGCTCCGAGGTGGGCGTGTACTCGCACTCCGCCAGGCCCGCCGTCACCACGCACGCCTCCGCGTAGGTGACACGCTGCACGCCATCCTCATCACACTCCGGCGCGCGCGGCGTGCAGACGACATCGCCGCAGGGCCCCGGCACCTCGATGGAGACGAACGCCACGGTGCTGCCGTTGTTCGCGCCGTCGAAGACGCGGAGCCCGAAGTATCCGGTAGCAGCCTGGGACGGCGGCAGGGCGTGAATCACTTCCTCCGCCTGCCCCGGCGCCCGTGGCGCCGCCGTGGGCACCTCGCTGGCCAGCGCGAAGCTCTGCGCGTCCATGGGCCCGGCGCTGTAGCGCAGCTCGTAGCGGGCGGCGTTGCCCACGACGCCGTTGTCTCCCGTGGCCAGCCACGTCAGGCGGACCGTCGTGTTGTCCACCAGGCTGGCGCTCAACACGGGCTCGGCGGGCGCGACATCGTCGGTGATGGTGACCATCGTATCGACGGAGGGCAGCGCCGGGCTCTCCGTGGTCGCGGAGAGGACGAAGCTGCCCGCCTGGTCCACCGTGAGGTCGGTGAAGACGGCCACGCCCGCCACCGGCGCCACCGTCAAGGTGCCGCCCAGCGTCACCCCCGGCGCGCCCACCAACTGGAGCGTCACCGACGGCGCCGTGACATTCGACACATTGCCGAACCCATCCTGCAGCGCCACCCGCGTCTCGGACAGCGGCGCCAGGACGGTGCCCGGCTCCGGAGGAGCGACGAACACGAGCTGCACGGGCTCGCCCGCCTCCACGGTGAAGTCATACGTGTCGGCCACCGCGGCATCGCCGTCCGTGAACGTCACCGACTGCGCACCCGCCGTTTCAAAGGTGATGGTGAAGGTGTGCACGCCCTGGTCCGCCTCGGTGTACGTGTACGTCGACAGCGGCGCGGCTTCCGGGTCCGTCGACGTGGGCTCCACCGTCCCCTCGTACGCCGTCAGCACGTTGCCGAAGCGGTCCTGCGCGGAGACGGTGAAGGACTGGGGCTCGCCCGCGACACTGGGCTCCGTCGGCCCCACGACGGACAACGCCGCGAGGAGTCCAGGCTGCACCGTCACGGAGTCCATCCCCGTCAGCGTCGCCGTCAGGGTGTCCGTGACGACGAGCTGACCGCTGCCCACCGCGGCGAACGTCACATTGAAGAGGCGCTGGCCAGCGTCCGACTCGGTGAAGGTGTAGTCCGAAGGCACGGTGGCCTGGGCGTCCCCCGGAACCTCGAAGTGGACGGTGCCCTGGTAACCCGAGGCGAGGTTGCCGTGTGCATCCCGCACCGACACGGTGGCCGCCACGGGCTCGCCCGCGAGGGTCGTCGCGGAGTCCAGTTGCACCGTCAACTGCACAGCGGGGCCAGACAGGACCTGGGTGCTCACCGTCGCCGTCAGCCCCGCGTTGCCCGCATCCCGCACCGTCACCGAGCGCGCCCCAGAGGTCACCAGCGTCACCGAGAACGTGTGCTGCCCCGCGTCCTGCCCGGGAACGAAGGTGTAGTCCGCGGGCAGCGCCGCCTCCGGGTCATCCGACTCGAAGTGCACCGTGCCGGTGTAGCCCGTGACGAGGTTGCCGAAGCCATCTCGCGCGGTGACAGTGAGGCTCTGCGCCTCGCCAGCCGCCACCTCCGAGGGGAGCGCGCTCAGCGTCAACTCAGCGGCAGCCCCCGTGCTCACCTCCACCTCGAGCGTGTCGGTCAGCTCCGGCTGCGCCGTGTCCTCCACGGTGACGCTCTGGGCTCCCGCAGTCAGCAGCGTCACGCCGCTGAAGGTCCGCTGCCCCGCATCCGCCGAGGTGAACGTGTAGTCGCCCGGCAGCTCCGCCTCGGCGTCGGTGGACGTGAAGCGCACCGCGCCGGTGTAGCCCGTCGCCACGTTGTCGAAGGCGTCATGAGCCGTCACCACCACACTGCCCTCGGCGCCCGCCTCCACCGGTGAGACCAGGCCCGTGAGCGCCAGTCGGACGGCGTCGCCCGGCTCAATGGTGAACGTGTCGCTGGGCTCCGGGTTCAGCCCCGTGGCCGACGCGATGAAGCGGTGCGTTCCCGCCTGCTCCACCACCACGCCGGAGAAGGTCGCCACGCCCGCGACCGCCGCCACCTGCAACGGCGTGAAGCCGGGCACATCCTCCAGCGAGAGCGTCACTGGCGACGTGGCCGTGGTGACGACCTGTCCGTCGTCATCCAGCAGCGAGACGCGGAGGTCCGGCTGCGTGTCCCCCGCGTCACCATCCACGGGCTGCTGGGAGAAGACGAGCCGCGCGACGCCCTGCACCTGCGTCTGCACCATCAAGCTGGCGGAGCGGACCGCGTTGCCCTGGTTGTCCGCCACGCGCAACGCCACATGGTAGTTCGTGCCAGGCTGAAGTCCCGTGAGGACGGCGGCCTCCTGCGTGCCAGCCTCCGCGGGCTCGCCCAGGCCGCCCACCGGCGTCGCCTGGTTGAAGTCCGCGTCCGTCTCAATGGGGTTCAGCGAGTAATGCAGCGCATGCGACGCGGCCCGCCCCTGGTCGCCGTCATCACCCACGGCCGTCCAGGACACCGTGACGCTGTCGGGCGTGGCCGCGGTCGCGGCGAGGACAGGGATGGCGGGGAACACGTTATCGACGATGTCGAGGTCCGTGCTCGTGGCGGGCGTCAGTCCCTCCGCGGTGGCCTGGAGCTGGTAGCGGCCCTCCGTCTCCACATGCACGCTGGAGAAGGACGCCAGCCCCTCCACGGGCGCCACCTCGGTGACACCGCGCAACGGCACGCCGCCCGCCGGCACCAGGGACAGCGTCACCGAAGGCGCGCCCACGGGCGTCCGGTTGCCGTGCGCATCCTGGAGCACCACCTCCACCGCGGTCAGCGCGGCGCGCACGGACGCATGCGAGGGCACGCGCGCGAAGGCCAGCGCCGCGGTCCGGTCCGCCGTGACGCGCACGTCCTGGCGCCCCGCCAGGCCCGCCTGCGCGGCGTCCTGCACGTCGACCCGCTGGGTGCCCGCCCGCCGGAGGGTGATGCCCGTGAAGCGGAAGCGGCCCGCGTCCGCCTCCGTGAAGATGTGCCCGCCCGGCAGCGTGGCCGTGGCGTCAGAGGACTGCACGCTCAGCGTGCCGCGATAGCCACTGGCGACGTTGCCGAACGCGTCACGCACCGTCACCTCCGCATCGTGCGAGGAGCCCGCGATGGCGTTTGGCGGCAGCCCCGTCACCTCGACGGTGGCGGCGGCTGCTGGCGTCACGTCGAACGAAGGACTGACGGCGCCCTCGACGCCGGTGGCCTCGGCCTTGAGCTGATAGCCCAGGCCCGCGCGCGTCAGCACCACTTCCTGGAAGCGGGCGACGCCGTCCACGGCCTGAGCCCGGAGCGTGCCTCCCAGGGAGGCCCCACCCGGGCCAGCGGCCAGCGAGAGCGTCACCTCGCCGGTGATGGACGGAACCCGGCGGCCGTCGGCGTCCCGGAACTCGACGTCCAGTCCACCCATGGGTGCACCGGCTCGGGCCGCCAGCGAGGACGCCGCGAAGGCCAGCCGAGAGGCCCGCGGTACGGTGAAGCCGACGACGGGACGCGAGCCCAGCACCACCGCGCCGCCCTCGGCATCCACCGAGGCCGTCACCCGCTTCGAGCCGCCTCGCGTGGACACCACGGACGCGGTCGCCACGCCCTGGGCGTTCGTCCGGTCCGCCGGCTGCGTCACGGTGTTCCCGTCGCCGGAGACCTCCACCCGCACCGCGCGGCCCTCCATGGGCGAGCCGTCCTTCTGCCGCACCGTCACGGTGATGGTGACCGCGTCCACTCCGTCCGCCATCACCTGCTCCACCCGGTCCACCTGCACCGTGGAGAGCGCCGCGTCGGGCAGGGACTTCGCTGGCGGAGGGAACGGCGGCGTGGCGCTGTCACCACACCCCACCAGCACAACGCCGAGGCACAGCACGCCCAACCCCAGCAACCGGGTGAGCGCGAGAGGACAACGGGACATGAGCGGCTCCGGGAACGAACGGACCCCGCACGGAAGAGAGCACTCGCGAGGTCCCAGTGCCTTCTACCAGACAAGTCCCTTCACCACGTAGACCCCCACCAGAGCTTTGCATCCCGGGTGGAACCCGCGGGGCTGTCGTGACCCATGTCCCGCCAGGCGCGGCCCGCTACATGCCGAGCGCGGCCATGAGCGCGCCGCCGCCCAGCAGGGACTGGCCGCCGTCGCAGACCATGATGGAGCCGGTGATGTAGGACGAGCCTTCCGACGCCAGGAAGAGCGCGAGCTGGGCGATGTCCTGCTTCTTCCCGAAGCGCTGGAGCGGCAGGGCCTGGGCGAGCTTGTCGCGGCCCTCGTCGCTGGGGGCCAGCCGGCGCATGCCCTCCGTGTCGTCGATGGGGCCGGGGGTAATCGAGTTGACGCGCACGCCGGAGCCGCCCCACTCGATGGCCAGCACGCGGGTGAGCATGTCCACGCCGGCCTTGGCGGCGCAGACGTGGGCCTGCATGGCCATTGGGAGATAGGCCTGGGGCGCGGAGATGTTGATGAGGGACGCGCCCGGCTTGCGCAGGTGCTCGAAGGCGGCGCGGCTGATGTTGAAGGTGCCCAGCACGTCGATGTCCATGACGGCCTTGAAGCCGTTGGAGGACATGCCCAGCGCGGGCGCGGGGAAGTTGCCAGCGGCGCCGCACACGACGACGTCCAGCTCACCGTAGGCCTCGCACACCGTCTGGAGCGCCTTCTCCACCGCGGCGAAGTCCCGGACGTCGGCGGCCACGCCCATGGCGGTGCCGTGCGCCTGAAGCCCCTTCACCGCGGCCTCGAGCTTCTCCACGTTGCGGCCGTTGATGGCCACCTTGGCGCCCGCCTTCACGAAGGCCTCGGCGATGCCGAGGTTGATGCCACTGCTGCCGCCAGAAATGAACGCCACCTTGCCCGCGAGCAGCCCGTCCCGGAACACGCCATCAGCCATTTGGACCCGTCTCCTGTGGAAGCAACCGAGCGGGGACTTGAACAAACCCGCCGCACTGCGTCCATGACGTTCGCCGGGCCGACAGCGGAACCGGGGTCCGTATGTTAGAGGTCGCGCCATGACCCGCCGCCGCCCCGAAATCCTCGCCCCCGCAGGGGACCTCGACTCGATGAAGGCCGCGCTCGCCAGTGGCGCGGACGCCATCTATTTCGGGCTGGACGAAGGGTTCAACGCACGCGCCCGCGCGGAGAACTTCTCGCTCGCCACGCTGCCCGGGACGCTGGCGCTCGTGCACCGCGCCGGGGCTCGCGCCTATCTGACGCTGAACACCCTGGTCTTCGAGCCCGAGCTCCCGGTGGTGGAGGACATCCTGCGCCGCATCGCTGAAGCCGGCGTGGACGCGCTCATCGTCCAGGACCCCGCGATTGCGCTGGTGGCGCGCGCGGTGTGTCCACAAATGGAGGTCCATGCCTCCACGCAGATGACGATTTCGAGCGCGGAGGGCGCGCGCTTCGCCAAGGGCCTGGGCGCCACGCGCGTGGTGGTGCCGCGCGAGCTGTCCGTGGCGGAGATTCGCCGGCTGGCGTCGGAGACGGACGTGGAGCTGGAGGTCTTCATCCACGGCGCGCTCTGCATGTCGTGGAGCGGCCAGTGCCTCACCAGCGAGGCGTGGGGCGGACGCTCCGCCAACCGCGGCCAGTGCGCGCAGTCGTGCCGGCTTCCGTACGATTTGGTGGTGGATGGCCAGACGCGGGAGCTGGGGGACGTGCAGTACCTGCTCAGCCCCAAGGACCTCGCGGGGGTCATGGCGGTGCCGCGGCTCGTGGAGATTGGCGTCCACTCGCTGAAGATTGAAGGCCGGCAGAAGGGGCCGCAGTACGTCGCCACGGCGGTGCAGGGCTACCGGCGCTGGGTGGACGGCGTGTCCGCGGGGACGCCGGACACGGGCGCGCTGCGCAAGGACCTGGCGGACATGACGCTGTCGTACAGCCGGGGCTTCTCGCACGGCTTCTTCGCGGGCTCGGACCACCAGACGCTGGTGGAGGGGCGCTTCCCGAAGCACCGGGGCGCGTACCTGGGCCGCGTGGAGTCCGTGCACGGCCGCGACGTGCGCGTGGTGGACGACGTGGAGGGGCGTCCGTGGACGGGCGGGCTGGGCCAGGACGACGCGCAGGCGCGCGCGGCTGCGCCCGTGGGCAAGGTGTCCGCTCCGCTGGAGACGGAGACACCGGTGGCGGCCGAGGTGTCGCCCCGCCCCGGCATGGGCGTGGTGTTCGACGACGGGCACCCCGAGGACAAGCACGAGCCCGGCGGCCCGCTGTTCCGCGTGGAGCGCAAGGGTCGCGGCTGGGTGCTGGGCTTCGGCAATCCCGGTCCGGACATGGGCCGGGTGAGGCCGGGCCAGCGCGTCTGGATGACGAGCGACCCGTCCCTGGCGAAGCGCACGGAGGAGCTGCTGGGGCGCGGCGAGCCCGAAGGCCGCGTGCCCTTGGAGCTCACGGTGACAGGCGCCGCGGGTTCGCCGCTCACGGTGCTGGGCCGGGCGCGTGGTGGACACGTCTCCACGGTGTCCAGCGAGGTGGCGCTGGCCGAGGCGCGCGCGGGTGGCATCGACGAAGCCCTGCTGCGAGACAAGCTGGCGGCGCTGGGCGGGACGCCCTTCACGCTGACAGGCCTGGAGACGTCCGGGCTGGCGGCGGGGCTGCATCTGCCGGTGTCGGAGCTGAAGGCGCTGCGTCGCCGGCTGGTGGCGGCGCTGTCGGAAGCCGTGGCGCGCGGTCCGGTGCGGACCGTGAACGAAGGCTCCACGCTGGAGTCCCTGCGCGCGTCGCTGCGTGAGCGCGTGAAACCAGCACCCCAGGCGGTGGAGGACGTGCGCTTGCTGCCGCTGTGCCGCACGGACGAGCAGCTCGAAGCGGTGATTGCCGCGGGGCTCCCCGAGGTGGAGCTGGACTGGATGGAGCTGGTGGGCCTGCAGCGCGCGGTGGAGCGTGCGCGCGCGGCGGGGCTGCGCGTGACGATTGCCACGGTGCGCGTGCAGAAGCCGGGCGAGGAAGGCTACGACGCGCGCATCGCGAAGCTGAAGCCGGACGCGGTGCTGGTGCGGCACTGGGGCGCGATGATGCACTTCCTGGAGCGGCCTCCCGCGCCCGGGGAGACGCGCCCTGCCCTGCACGCGGACTTCTCGCTCAACGTCACCAACTCCGTGACGGCGCTGCACCTGCTGGGGCTCGGGCTGGACACGCTGACGTTCGCGCATGACCTGGACGCGGTGCAGCTCGGGGCCATGCTGGAGCACCTGCCCGCGGAGCGCTTCACGGTGACGGTGCACCACCACATCTCCACGTTCCACACCGAGCACTGCGTGTATTCCCACACGCTGTCTCACGGGCGTGACTACCGGAGCTGTGGCCGGCCGTGCGAGAAGCACCGCGTGTCCCTGAGGGACCACAAGGGGCTGGAGCACCCGGTGGTGGTGGACGTGGGGTGCAGGAACACGGTGTTCAACGCGCAGGCGCAGAGCGCGGCGTCGCTGGTGCCGTCGCTGCTCGCGCGGGGCGTGCGGCGCTTCCGGGTGGAGTTCGTGCGCGAGTCTCGCGAGGAGGCTTCGCGCGTGCTCTCCGCGTACCAGGAGCTGCTGGCGGGCCGAATCTCCCCCGCCGAGGCAGTGCGCCGCGCGGCGGTCCACGAGCAGTTCGGTGTGACGAAGGGCACGATGAAGGTGCTCAACCCCAGCTCCACCGTGCAGCGCTGACGCTGAAGGCGACCGCGCTCAGCGGGAGCCCGTGGGCACTGCGCGGCGTGAGAAGCGCAGGACAGCCCGGAACACGTCTTCCGTGGCGTCCGCGTCCAGCCCCTGCGCCTCGGCCCACTGGCGCCGGGTCTCCAGCAGGCTCGCCTCGCGCTCCGCGTCGGGCAGCGGCAGTCCGTGCTCGGACTTCAGGTGGGCGGCTTGCTGGATGAGCTGAGCGCGACGATTCAGGAGCTGCACCAACTCCTGGTCCAACGCGTCCACGCGCTCCCGGACTTCCGTCAGCCCAGGCGGCGCGGCGACAGGCTCCGGCGTACCCGAGCGCCCTGAATCACAGCCCAGGTGGAGCTGCGTGAGGGCATCCAGCAGCCGCACCCGCGCGTCCCGCGCGTAGGGGTTCTCCGACTGCACGACGCCGAAGAGGTGGGGCACCTCCAGCCGCGCGTACTCCTCCAGGCGGGCCACCGGCTGGAAGCTGGGCGGCGCGAAGGGCAGGTCCTTCCCAGCCTCTGCCTTGAGCAGCCCGTGGGCCAGGAAGAAGGTGAGCACATGCGTGCGCGCCATCAGCGCGTCGTGCGCATCCGGCGACAGCTCCGTCACCTCGCAGCCGATGCGCTCGAACAGCGCCCGGGCCTTGCGCACGGCCTCCGGGTGCAGCTCATTCGGGCACACCACCGTGCGGCGCGGCAGGTCGCCCCTGGCCAGACTGGCCGGGCCGAACAGCGGATGCGTGCCTGCCCAGGGGATGTCCCGCCCCAGCACCGAGGCGAGCACCTGCACGGGCCTCACCTTGACGCTGCCGACGTCGAGCACCGTCTGCGTTGGCGACAGGTGCGGCCGAAGCGCCTCCAGCACCGAGCGCATGGCGGACACGGGCATGGCAAGCACCACCAGCCCGGCGCCTTCAACAGCCTGGGCCAGCGTCAATGCCCTCAGTGCCGCGGGCACGTCGTCCTGGCTCGGCTCGTACACCCGATGCCGGAGGCCCGCTTCCAGCAGGAGGCCAGACAGGGCACGGCCAAAGCGGCCGTACCCCAGCAGCGCGATGCTCTCCGTCATGTCACCGGGCTCCGAATCCAAGGTGTCCCTGGAACTCTCGCATCGGCGACACGGGGGACGAAAGCCCCTCGGGGTGGATGCTCAACGCCCCTGGAAGTGAGGGGGGCGGCGTTCCGCGAACGCGGAGAAGGCTTCGGCGAGGTCATGGGATTGGAGGAACGCGGAGTTCCACACCGCCACATAACGCAGACCATCCGCGATGGATTTGTCCGCGCAGTACTCCATGACCTGCTTGGCGCCTTGGACAACGAGCGGGGGATTCTCGGCGATGCGCTTCGCGGTCGCCCGGGCCTCCTCCAGCAGGGCCTCCGGCGTGGGGAACACCTCGTTCACCAGCCCCATGCGCAGCGCGCGCGCCGCGTCCACGTCACCGCCGGTGTAGGCCAGCTCGCGCGTGTGGCCCTCGCCGATGATGCGAGGCAGGCGCTGGAGCGCGCCCAGGTCGGCGACGATGCCTACCTTCACCTCGCGCAGGGAGAACTTCGCCTCCTGGGAGCAGTACCGGAAGTCACACGCGGCGATGAGGTCCATCCCGCCGCCGATACACCAGCCGTGCACGGCGGCGATGACGGGCTTGCGGCAGCGGGCCAGGCCCTCTGTCGCCTGCTGCATGTCGCCAATCAGCGACAGCAGCTTCAAGCGCTCCAGGGCCAGGTTGCCTTCACCGGTGAGCAGCGGCCCCAGGGACTCCATCATCCCCATGAGGTCCAGGCCGAAGGTGAAGTGCTTGCCCTCGCCGCGAACCAGCATGACGCGGACGGCGTCATCCGCATCCAGCGCGCGGATGGCCTCGGGCATCTCGCGCCAGAAGTCGGGCCCCATGGCGTTGCCCTTGCCGGGGCCGGTGAGCACCAGCTCGGCGACGCCTTCGTTCTTCTCGATGCGCAGCGACTTGTAGGTCCCGTCCATTCAGGCCTCCGATTCAAGACGTCAGCCGAACTCCACCACCCGCATGCCGAACAGGCGGTCCACCGCGAGGAGCAGGTCGTCATTCACCTGCACCTTGATGGACGTGTTGCCGATGAGCGCCTCGCCCTCACCCTTGAAGAGCACGCTCACCGCCACGGGCGTGGCGCCGGCGTACTTCTTCGCCAGCTCGTGCAGCTTCGCCACCCGCTCCTCCGTGAGCAGGTCCGCCGGCACGCGCAGCTCCAGGCGCTTGGTGCGCTTCTCACGCACCGCCTTGAGGCTCTGGATGTCGTCGACGATGAGCTCCGGCGTCGGCGAGTCCTCGTCACGCTGGCTGATCTGCACCGTGCCGGACACCAGGATGGGGTCGTCCGACTTGAGCAGGTGCTCCCAATTCTCGAAGCCCGGCTTGGGGCCCTGCTTCGCCCACTTGCCGTCCCGGCCCATCACGTTGCGCGTGCCGTCCTTGCCCGGGAAGCACACCAGCTCGATGGAGCCGGACAGGTCCTCAATCGTCACCCACGCCATGCGCTTGCCCGTCTTCGTGGGCCGCTCGCGCAGCACCGTGACGATGCCCGCCACCGTGAGCTTGTCGTCCCTGCGCGCGCGCTGCACCGCCGTAATCGGCCGCGCGTAGCGCTTCAGCTCCTTGTCGTACTGGTGCAGCGGATGGCCGGACACGTAGAAGCCAATGGCCTCCTTCTCCAGCGACAGCCGCTCCTTCTCCGACCAGTCCTCCACCTCGACGTAGTCGTCCTTCAGCGCGCCGCCCCCGCCGTCCGAGGACGGGCCGGCCAGCATTCCGAACAGCGAGCTCTGCCCGGCCGCCTTGTCCTTCTGGCTGGCCGAGCCGCGGTTCATCGCCTTCTCGATGGTGTCGAAAATCTGCCGGCGCGAGCGCTTCTCGAAGTCGAAGGCCCCCGCCTTCACCAGCGCCTCCATCACCTTCCGGTTCACCTTGCGGCTGTCCACGCGCTCGCAGAAGTCGAACAGACTCTTGAAGGGGCCGTCCTTGCGCGCCTCCAGGATGGACTCGATGGCGCCCTCGCCCACGCCCTTGATGGCGCCCAGGCCGAAGCGAATCTTCCCGCTCACCGCGCCGAACTCCATGTCGGACTGATTCACGTCCGGCGGCAGCACCTCGAGGCCCGACTCGCGCGCCTCGCCGATGTGCTTCACCACCTTGTCCGTGTTGTCCTTCTCGCTGGAGAGAAGGGCCGCCATGAACTCGCAGGGGAAGTGCGCCTTCAGCCAGGCCGTGTGGATGGTGACCAGGCCGTAGGCCGCCGAGTGGCTCTTGTTGAAGCCGTACTCGGCGAACTTCTCCATCAGGTCGAAGATTTCACCGGCGACCTTGAGGTCGACGTTGTTCTTCGCGCAGCCCTCGAGGAAGCCGGCCCGCTCGGCCTGCATGACCTCGGCCTTCTTCTTGCCCATTGCGCGGCGGAGCAGGTCCGCGCGGCCCAGGGTGTAGCCACCCAGGACCTGCGAAATCTGCATCACCTGCTCCTGGTACACGATGACGCCGTACGTGTCCTTGAGCACCGGCTCCAGCGCGGGGTGCGGGTATGACACCTTCTCCCGGCCGTGCTTGCGGTTGATGAAGACGTCCACCATGCCGGAGTCCAGCGGACCCGGGCGGTAGAGCGCGCCGGCGGCGATGACGTCTTCAAAGCAGTTCGGCTTGAGCTTCACGACCATTTCCGTGAAGCCGCTGGACTCCATCTGGAAGACGCCGGCCGTGTCGCCCTTGGCCATCAACTCCCACGTCTTCTCGTCGTTGAGCGGAATCTCGTGCCGCGGGATGTCCTTGTCGTGGTTGCGCTTCACCAGATTCAGCGCGTGCTGAATCACCGTGAGCGTCTTCAGCCCGAGGAAGTCGAACTTCACCAGGCCGGCCGCCTCCACCTCGTCCTTGGCGAACTGGGTGATGAGCGTCTTCTCACCGGGCGGCTGGTAGACGGGCACGAACTCCCAGAGCGGCTTGTCGGCAATCACCACGCCGGCGGCGTGCATGCCGGGCTGGCGGTGCAGGCCCTCCAGCGCGAGCGCGATTTCGAGCACGTCCTTGGTGGTGACGGGCTTGCCTTCCACCTCGCCGAGGTTGGAGGGCGTCTGCATCATCTCCTTGAGGCGAGGCTCCATCTCGATGGCCTCCTTCAAGGTGATGTTGAGCACCTCCGGCACCAGCTTCGCGATGCGGTCACCTTCACTGAAGGGCAGCGCGAACACGCGGCACACGTCGCGCAGCACGCTCTTCGCCTTCAGCGAGCCGAAGGTGATGATCTGCCCCACGTTCATCTCGCCGTACTTCCGGCCGACGTACTGGATGACCTCGTCCCGGCGGTCCTGGCAGAAGTCGATATCGAAGTCGGGCATCGACACGCGCTCCGGGTTCAGGAAGCGCTCGAACAGGAGGTTGTACGGGATGGGGTCCACGTCGGTGATGCGCAGCGCGTAGGCCACCAGGCTGCCGGCGCCGGAGCCACGGCCCGGGCCCACCGGGATGTTCATCTTCTTCGCCCAGTTGATGAAGTCCTGGACGATGAGGAAGTAGCCGCTGAACCCCATCTTCTGGATGACGCCCAGCTCCAGCGACAGGCGCGCCTGGTACTGCTCGCGGTCGATGGGATAGGTGACGGTGGCCGCCAGCTCCTTGAAGCGCTCGCGCAGGCCCTCATACGCCAGCTCCGCCATGAAGCTGTCCGGCGTGTGGCTGTCGGGCACCTTGAAGGTGGGCAGCATCGGCTTGCCCAGCTTGAGCTCCAGGTTGCACTGCTCAGCGATGCGCTGGGTGTTGTGGACCGCCTCGGGGATGTCCTTGAAGAACTCCAGCATCTCCGTGGGGCTGGTGACGTAGAGCTTGTCCGTGGAGTGCTTCATGCGCTTGCCGTCCGCCAGCGTCTTGCCGCTGGCGATGCACATGAGCAGTTCGTGGGCGCGCGCGTCCTCGCGCTTGATGTAGTGCGCGTCCGCGGTGGCGCACAGCGGGATGTCCAAATCACGCGAGAGCTGCTTGAGGTTCTCGTTCGCCTTGTCCTGCTCCGGCATCCCGTTGGACTGCACCTCCAGGAAGAAGTGCCCCGGGTCGAAGATGTCCTTGTACTCCTGCGCCGCGCGCCGGGCGTGGTCCATGTCGCCGCGGAAGCACGCGCTGGTGACTTCACCGCCCAGGCACGCGGTGAGCGCGAAGAGGCCCTTGCTGTGCTCGGCGAGCACCTTCTTGTCGATGCGCGGGTGGTAGTAGAACCCGTGCATGTACGCGGTGGAGGAGAGGTAGCGCAGGTTGGCGTAGCCCTCCGCGTCCTTCGCCACCAGGATGAGGTGGTGGGAGACCTTCTCGGAGCGGTCCTCACGCCCCTTGGGTCCGGCGACGTAGGCCTCCATGCCCAGAATCGGCTTGATGCCGGCGTCCTTCGCCTTCTTGTAGAAGTCGATGGCGCCGAACATGTTGCCGTGGTCCGTCACGGCGACGCTGCTCATCCCCTTCTCCTTCACCGTCTTGATGAGGTCCTTCATCCGGATCGCCCCATCGAGGAGCGAGTAGAGGGTGTGCAGGTGGAGGTGGGTGAAGGACATAAGCGCGTTCCGCTCCTGGAGGCCGGGGGGCCGCCGAACACTAGAGCCCCGCTCCCCTGCTCGCCAGTCCAGTGTTGTTCCTGGCCCGGTGAGCATACGGGCGGCTTCATACTTCTTCACGCCTCGTACAAGCCCCTGCAATGGCGGGCCGGCACATTGCTCTCCGTCGCCGCGAGTCGTGGCGACGTCACGTGGAGCCATCCCGCGCTCCACCCAGGAGAGAAAGCCATGATGAAAAGGTTCGCCGTCGTCGGCTCCGCGATGCTCGCCGTCGCCCTGCTCAGCGGCTTCGCGCTGCGGGGAGGCCCCCGCTGGGGCAAGGACCCGGAGCGCGTGAAGCAACTGGTGACGTGGAAGCTCGACGACAAGCTGGACACCCTGGACGCCACCGAGTCCCAGCGCCAGTCCATCCACGCCGTGAAGGAGCGCCTGTTCTCCGACGGGATGCAGATGATGAAGGAGCACCGCGCGGTGCGCGAGGAGGCCTTCCAACAGCTCTCTTCGGACACGCCGGACCGGCAGAAGCTCCACGCCCTGGTGGACGCACGCATCGAGGCCATGCGCGCCTTCGCTCACCAGGCGACAGACGCCGCCCTGGAGGTCCACGGCACGCTGACGCCGCGGCAGCGCCAGGAGCTGGCCGAGCAGTTCCGCCAGCACGTAGGCCCATAGCCCGCGCGCACGCCACCGTGGCGTCAGGACAGGTGGTGTGTGTGCCGGCGGGAAAGGG
>NZ_JABXEP010000084.1:0-34594 GCF_013372605.1 Myxococcus sp. AM009 | reverse complement strand
CCCCAGGCACCGACGCGAGCGACCGAGGCGCGGCCCGCGCCCGCCACCCGTGACGTGGCCCGCGAGCCCATCGCCATCATCGGCATGGCTTGCCGCTTCCCCGGCGGGTGCGACAGCCCCGAGTCCCTGTGGCGCTTCCTGATGGACGGGGGGGACGCCATCGTCGACGTGCCCCGGGAGCGCTGGGACGCGGACGCCTTCTTCGACTCGGACCCCGACGCCCCCGGCGGCAGCTACGTGCGGCGGGGCGGCTTCCTGCGCGAGGCGCCGTCGCTCTTCGATGCGCGGCTCTTCGGCATCTCGCCCCGGGAGGCCAGCGACATGGACCCCCAGCAGCGCCTGCTGCTCGAGGTGTCCTGGGAGGCGCTGGAGCGGGCCGGGCTCGCCCCCGACAGCCTCGCGGGCCGGCCAGTGGGCGTCTTCGTGGGCATGGGCACCGCGGAGTACGGCCTGCTGCTGCGCGACGCGCGCCAGTTCGGCGCCTATACCGCCACGGGCATGGCGACCAACATCGCCTCGGGCCGCATCGCGCACCGGCTGGGGTTGCAGGGACCGGCCCTCACCGTGGACACGGCCTGCTCCTCGTCGCTCATGGCCGTCCACCTCGCGTGCGACAGCCTGCGCAAAGGCGAGTCCGAGGTGGCCCTGGCCGGCGGCGTCAACCTCCTGGTGTCGCCCTACCCGTTCGTCTCGCTGTGCCGGCTGCGGGCCCTGGCGCCAGATGGCCGCTGCAAGACGTTTGACGCCGCCGCGGACGGCTACGGCCGCGCCGAGGGCGGTGGCGTCATCGTCCTCAAGCGGCTGGATGATGCGCTGCGGGACGGTGACCCCGTGCTCGCCGTGCTCCTGGGTTCGGCGGCCAACCACGACGGCGCCAGCAGCGGGCTGACCGTCCCGAACGGGCTCGCGCAGCAGGCCCTGCTTCGCAAGGCGCTGGCCTCCGCGGGACGGGAGCCCGGACAGGTCTCCTACGTGGAGGCCCATGGCACCGGGACGTCGCTGGGGGACCCCATCGAGATGCAGGCGCTGGGCGCCGTCTACGGCCAGCGGCCGGCTGCCTCGGAGGCGTTCACGGTGGGCGCGCTCAAGGCCAATCTGGGACACCTCGAGGCCGCCGCCGGCATCGCCGGCCTCATCAAGACGGTGCTCTGCCTCCAACACCGGAGGATTCCGAAGCAGCCCCACCTCCGTCAGCTCAACCCGCTCCTCCGCCTGGAGCGCGCTCGCGCCCGGCTCCCGTGGGACACCCTGCCGTGGGAGGGCGAGGACCGGCTGGCGGGCGTGAGCGCGTTCGGCTTCTCGGGCACCAACGTCCACGTCATCGTGGGCGAGCCCCCCGCTTCAACGTCCCGGCCAGCGCCCTTCCGCGAGCGGCCCGTGTACCTGCTGCCCCTCTCGGCCCGGGACGACACCGCGCTGCGTGCGCTGGCCCACGGATGGAGCGCGCACCTGGCCAGCACGTCGGAGCCCGCGCTCGCCGCGACGTGCGCGGCGGCCATGGCCTCGCGCAGCCACCTGGAGCACCGCGCCGTGGTGGTGGCCGCGGATGGCGCGGCGCTGTCCGCCGGGCTCCAGGCGCTCGCCGAGGGACGTGAGGCCGAAGGGCTTCGCCTGGGCGTCGTCGAGCAGGGCGCGGCCCCGCGCCTCGCGTTCGCCCTCCCCCATGGCGGCGACCTCGCCTCCACCGTCGCGGCGGTGTACCCGGTGGAGCCCATCTTCGCGGCGGCCCATGACGCCGTGGGCGCGATGGCCGCGGAGCTGCTGGGCGGCGACGCGCGCGCCCTGGCGACACGCGAGCTCACCGCCTTCCAGGCCCGGTTCGCCCTCCTCCGGCTCCTGGAGCACTGGGGCTACCGCCCGGACGCGCTGCTGGCGGATGGCGGGAGCGTCTACCTCGCGGCCTGCGAGGCTGGAGTGATGGAGCTCCGGGACGCGCTGCGCTGCCTGCTGCGTGACCTGGGCCTGCACGCCCCCTTCCCGCTGGCGGCGGAGCGGCTGTCCGCGCCCCGCTGCCGCGTGCTGTCCACGCGGGCGCCGGCGTCCCTCGACGTGGAGGCTGCGACGCAGCCCGGCACCTGGAGCACGTCCCATGAGGCGACGGGCGACTGGCACGTCGCGCGCGCGGGGCTCGACGACGCGGAGCACCGCCTCGTCGTGGCGCTGGGCGACACGGGCCAGCCCTGGCTCGACGCCACGTCGGCGCAAGCGCCCTGGTGGGCGCTGCTGGACTGCGTGGCGCGCCTCCATGCGCGGGGGCTCGCCCCGGACCGCCGCACCTTCACCGCGGGGCTTCCCCGTCCGGAGCAGGTGCTGCCCACCTACCCGTTTCAACGCAAGCCCTACTGGCTGCGGGACACGGCCCCCGTGGCGCCGGAGGCCCCCGCGGCACACGACGTGTTCGACGGCGTGCCCGTGCCCTCCGCGCGTCCCGAGCGCGAGCTCACCTACCGCCTCAGCCACGCGCGGCTGCCGGACCTGGGCGACAACCATGGCATCGCCCACGTCGGGCACCTCCAGGAGCTGCTGACCCGCGCCGTGCGTCAGCACCTGGGCCTGCCGTCCTTCTCGCTGCGGGACGTGCGCTACCGGGTCGCGCTGCACGTCGAGCCCGGCGAGGAGCGCGAGCTGCGCCTCGTGGTGGAGCCTCAGGAGGACGCGCGCGCGCGGCTCCTGCTCCAAAGCCGTCCCTCTCCACAAGCCGAGTGGACGCTCCACATGCAGGCGGAGCTGGAGCGCGCGTCGGCCACACCGGAGACGCCGTGGGCCCGCCCCCACCTGGAGGGCGGCACGCGCTGGGAGGGCGCCACCTTCTACCAGCGGCTCTCCGAGCTGTCCTTCGACCTGGGGGAGAGCGTGAAGTGGGTGGACGAGGTGTGGTTCCGAGCCGGCGAGGCCGTGGCCCGGTTCCGCCCGCAGCCCCGACCGGCCGGCGCCGCCAGGGGCCTGGGCTTCCACCCGGGCGTCCTGGACGCGTGCGCCCAGCTCTGCGCCGTGGCGGGCGCTGAGTATCTCAAGGACCGGATGCGGTTCATGGTGGTGGGCTGGGAGTCCTTCCAGCTCCACCACGCCCCCGCGGACGGCACGCTGTGGTGCCACCTCACCTTCCCGGAGCCGCCCGACGCGAGCGGCTGCCTCACCGGCAACCTCCGCCTGCTCGACGGCGAGGGGCGGCAGGTCGCCGAGGCCCGGGGGCACCGGGTGCGGCTGCTGGACGCCGAGCGGGTGGAGGCGCTGGAGAAGGCCCTCCAGGAGTCACCGTCGGCAGCGCCGCCCACGGCGGCCACGCCCCTGGACGGACTGGACGCGGACGCCCGGCGCGCCTGGGTGACGCGGTTCCTGAGCGAGTGCGCCGCGCGGCTCCTCGACCTGGAGCCCGCGGCCCTCCCGGTGGGGCGCCCGCTGCGCGAGCTGGGCTTCGACTCCCTCACCGGGCTGGCGCTGCGGCGGGACATCGAGGAGCG
This sequence comes from Myxococcus sp. AM009, assembly GCF_013372605.1. Lineage (NCBI taxonomy): Bacteria > Pseudomonadati > Myxococcota > Myxococcia > Myxococcales > Myxococcaceae > Myxococcus > Myxococcus sp. AM009. The sequence goes on along the minus strand of NZ_JABXEP010000084.1, from coordinate 31,133 downwards.
GCTGGCGCTGCGCGTCCCAGCGGAGCTGCTGCTCGAAGGGCCGAGCATCGAGCAGCTCTGCGCCACCATGCTGAAGGACCTCGCGCCCGGCTCCGCCACGGCGGCGCTCCCGGCGACGGACGCGTGGTTCACCCACGTCGTGCGCCGCGCGAAGCCCGCCCTGCGCCTGTTCTGCTTCGCCTATGGCGGCGGCGGCGCCTCGCTCTACCGCGACTGGGGGCGGCTGCCCGAGCACGTCGAGGTGTGGCCGCTCCAGCTCCCGGGACGGGAGACGCGCATCCACGAGCCGCCCATCCACCAGCTCGACCTGCTGCTGCCCAGGCTCGTGGACGCGCTGCGGCCCCGGCTGGACCTGCCCTTCGCATTCTATGGGCACAGCCTCGGCGCGCTGCTGGCCTACCTCGTCGCGAGCCGACTGCGCGCCCAGGGGCTGCCCCAGCCGCGCCACCTCCTCGTGGGAGGCGCCAGCGCGCCCTCCCTGGCGCCGGGCCCCTTCCTGGAGGACCTCCAGCGGCGCTTCCGCGCGGCGGGCTTCGACGGGATTCCCGCGCCCTCGACGCGGGAGCCGCTCGCGCCCCTGCTCGACATCGCCCTGCGCACGGCCGAGGGACGGGTGCTGGCGGACCAGGACGCCGACTTCGCCCGGGCCCTGCTGCCCATGATGCTCGCGGACCTGAAGTTGATGGAGGGCTACCGCTACCAGCCCGAGCCACCCTTCGACTTCCCCATCACCGCCCTGCACGGCGCCGCCGATGACCGCATCACCGAGGACGCCGCGAGGGCCTGGCAGGCGCTCACCCGAGGCGGCTTCCAGTGCCAGGTGACGCCTGGCGACCACTTCTTCCTGCGCGCGGAGCAGGCCCAGGACTGGCTCCTGGAGCGGCTCGCCGCCGCGCTCTGAACCTTCCATCCACCGAGCCTCACGCCACACCCGGACGACGCCCATGCAACGCGCCCACCTCTTTGAGTTCAACGACCTGCCGTGGCTGCCCTCGCCCCTGCGGAAGACCATCCGGGAGTTCCTGCACCACATGTCGGTGCGGCTGCGGATGTACGACAGCGCCTTCGACCTGCTCGGCGAGCTGCTGCGGCAGCGCGAGCTCACCTCCATCCAAGCGCTGTGCGCGGGGGACGGCGGGCTGATGCTCGCGCTGTCCAGGCACCTGGGCCGGGAGGACGTCCGCATCCAGCTCTCGGACAAGTACCCGGCCGCGGAGCTGTACGCCGAAGTCGAGCGGGAGAGCGCGGGCCGCGTGGGCCACGTCGCGGAGTCGGTGGACGTGCTGAACGTGCCCGCGCACCTGGAGGGCCTGCGCCTCGTCGTCAACGCCGTGCACCACTTCCAGCCCGAGCAGGTGCGGGGAATCCTGACCGACGCGGTGGGCAAGCGGCAGCCCATCGTCTTCATGGAGCCCGTGCAGCGTGAGCCGCTCGCCATCCTGCGCTTCTGCGCGGCGACGCCGCTGCTGAGCGCGTGGCTGAGCCTGGGCGGCATCTGGCCGCTCAGCGTCCGGCGCACGCTGCTGGGCGTGGTGGTCCCCGTGGGCGCGTTCTGCTTCTTCGTCGACGGCGTCGTCTCGCACCTGCGTGCCTACCACCTCGACGAGTGGCGAGACCTCATCGCCCAGGTCGACGGCCATGAGCACTACGACTGGGACCTGCGCCAGGTGCCCGGCTTCATGGGCTCGCGCATCTCCTTCCTCGCGGGCCTGCCCAAGGTCCACCTCGCCCAGGAGCCCGCGTGATGACGCGCTCGACCGACGTCCTGATTGTCGGGGCGGGCCCTGTGGGCCTGTGCCTCGCGCTGGCGCTGGACCAGCAAGCCATCCGGGTGCGCGTCATCGACAAGCAGCCCTCGTTCTCCGGCGAGTCCAAGGCCGTCACCCTCCAGCCGAGAACGCTGGAGATCTTCCAGCTGCTGGGCGTCGCGGACCGGCTGCTCCAGGCCGGCATGGCCAACCCCGTCATGAACATGTACGCGGGCACCCAGCGCGCCACCGTGCTCCGCTATGACAGGCTGGAGAGCGAGTTCCCCTTCTACCTGCACCTGCACCAGGGACGCACGGAGCGGGAGCTGGTCCAGGCCCTGAGCGACCGGGGCGTGGTCGTGGAGCGCGACACGCGACTGGACGACTTCCGCCAGGACGACTCAGGGGTGACGGCCCGGCTGACGCGGGCCGGAGGGGTGACCGAGGAGGTCCAGGTCCCCTTCCTGGTGGGCTGCGACGGCGGCCACAGCCAGGTCCGCGCCGTGCTCGGCCTCCCCTTCACCGGGGCGCGCTACGACGACAACTGGATCATGACGGACGTGCGCATCCCCAACATGTCGCTGGCCCGCGACGAGCGCCACGGCTTCATCCTCGACCGGTTCCCCTTCGTGGTGCTGAACCTGGGTGACGATTACTACCGGCTCATCTCCGCGCGCCCGCCCGACTCGCCGCTCAAGGGACAGGCGCCCACGCTCGACGAGTTCCGAGCCATCATGACGCCGCTGGGGTTGGGCCACTGGAAGCTGGAGGACCCGCTCTGGCTCACCCAGTACCAGCCGAGCCAGCGGCTCGTGTCTCAATACCGAGTGGGGCGCGTCTTCGTTGCGGGCGACGCGGCCCATGTGAACACCCCCATCGCCGCCCAGGGCCTCAACACGGGGGTGCTGGACGCCATCAACCTGGCCTGGAAGCTCGCGCTCGCGGTGCGTGGCAAGGCGCGCGCGTGCCTGCTCGACAGCTACCATGGGGAGCGCCACCCCGCCGCCGTGTCGATGTTCGCGGAGAACGACCGGCTCACCCTGCTCGTCTTCGGGGCGAACCCCGTCCTCCGCTACCTCGCGCGCAAGCAGCTGCGGCTGCTGAACCTGCCCGCGCTGAACCTGAAGAACGTCCTGAAGACCTCGCAGCTCGGCGTGCACTACCGCCGCGGCCCGGTGACGCAGGCGGCGGTGGACCCGCGAGGCGCCCGCGCGGCCCAAGCCGCGTTCAAGCGCGGCCAGGCCGAGCCCGGGGACCGCGTGCCCCACTTCCGCCTGGAGGCCGAGCACCCCACCTCCATCCACGCGGTGCTCCGGCCCGACCGCCACACCCTCCTCGTCCTGGGCGGCGAGCGTCCCGACGCGGACCGCATGCGCGCACTGGCACGACATGCGCTGCAGCGGCATGGCGACCAGCTCCACCTCCACTTCGTCCTCGGCGGACAGGCGGCCTCGGGCTTCGACCCCGCGAACCTGGGCAAGGCCTGGGCGGATGTCCAGCATCACGCCCACCGGGCGCTGGGCGCGAAGCGCGCGGGCGGCGTGCTGATTCGCCCTGATGCCCACATCGCCGCGCGCTTCGCCCTGGACGCACCCGAGAGCCTGGACGCCTATTTCCAGGCCCTCCTGTGCTGAAGGCCCCGCGCGGGGCCGCGCCTCAGGGCCCCGCGCGGAACCCCTGGAACCGCTGCTCCAGCCACTCCGCCGTCGCATCCATGAGCTTCACGGCCATCTCATCCACGTGGCGGTCGCGCCACGAGGCCAGGGGCGTCCCCTGTACCCACTGATTGAAAGAGCCCAGCGCCGGCCCGCAGTGGATTTGATAGTCCGTGCGCTGCTCCGGGCTGCCGCGCAGCGCCAGCCGGGAGGTGTGGACGAAATACCAGCGGAAGACGAGGGCCATCTTCTGCCGCGGGTTGCGCTCGGCGCGATCCACCACCTCCGGAGCGACGCGCAGGTAGTGCTGGCGCGTCTCCTCCCAGACCTCCTCGATGCCACGGCGGAAGTACTTCGTCTCGAGCTGGCTCCGCGTCTGCGCGTCCAGCGCCTCCAGCGAGGGGTGCTGCTGATAGAGCGCGTACAGCCGGTTGGCCCGGGCGGGGAAGAAGAGGCCCTTGCGCACCACCTGGACCTTGGCGCCCAGCTCGAACATGTCCCCGGCGGGCGCGCACGTCACGTCCTGCACGTCCAGCGTCTCCAGCAGGTCCTTCACGGGCTCGCTGGTGCCGGCCTCCACGGAGCACTGGTTGATGGAGCCCGTGACGATGAAGTCCGCCCCCATGATGAAGGCCGCGGCCGCCGCCTGCGGGGTACCGATGCCGCCCGCGGCGCCCACCCGGATGCGCGTGGCGTAGCCGTGCTCGGCCATCATCCGCTCTCTCAGGAGCCCCACCGCGGGCAGCAGCGCGCTGGCGACGCCCTGGTCCGTGTGGCCTCCGGAGTCGGACTCCACGCAGAGGTCCTCGGCCATGGGCAGCGCCCGGGCGAGCCGCGCCTCCTCCTCGGAGACCCGGCCAGCGCGCACCAGCGCCTCCAGGATGTCGGCGGGCGGCGGGCTCATGAAGGCCCTGGCGACCTCCGGCCGGGAGAGCTTGGCGATGAGCCGGTTCGGCGCCTCGATGCGGCCGTCCTCGCGCCGCCGCAGCCCGGTGACGCGGAAGCGGACCAGCGCCGGCGTGACGCGGATGAAGGCCGACGCCTCGACGTTGCGCACGCCCCGGCGCAGGAAGAGGTCCACCATCTGCTCCTCCCGCTCCGGACGGTCGAGGCTGTGCAGCAGATTCACCCCGTAGGCCTCGCCCGGGCGCAGCGCGGCCTGGATGGCGAGGACCTCCTCATCGACGCGAGCGAGCGGCACGCCGCCGGTGCCGAAGAAGCCCAGCAGGCCCGCGCGCCCCATCCGCACCACCAGCTCGCGGGAGGAAATCCCCTTGTACATGGAGCCCGCGACGTAGGCGAGCCGCACGCCGTAGGTCTCCCGGAAGGCCCTGCTCCCCAGCGCCTGCGCGCGCACGGCGGCGGACGCGGGCGCGGCGGCGGGCACGGCCTGCTGCGAGGGCTCACGTGGCTCCGGCGTCGGAGCCGCCGCCACCGAGGGGACGGCCGGCTTCGCTTCGCGGATGCGCCGCAGCAGCCCCGCGAGGACCTGGCCGTGTCCCACCTCCTCGAACGTCTGCTCCCCCAGGCCGAGCAGGTAGCGCACGCTCTGCGTCCACTTCACCGGCGAGTCAATCTGCCGCGCCAGCAGCTCCGGGAGCCGGGCCTCGTCGTAGGGACGCGCCTCCACGTTGGACACCACCGGGAAGCGCAAGGGCGCGAACGTGAACTCCCGCAGGAAGGCCGCGAAGTCCTCCCGCGCCGGGCGCATGTACCGCGAATGGAACGCCGCGCTCACCTTGAGCAGGACGACATTGCCCCCCGCGGCGCGCAGCTCCGGCGCCACGCGCTCCAGGTCCTCCCGGGGCCCGGACAGCACCTGCTGGCTGGGCGTGTTGTCGTTGGCCAGGTCCAGGCTGCCCACCCCCAGCCGCTCCAGCACCTCCGCGATGCGCTCGACGGACAGGCCCAGCACCGCGGCCATGCCACCGCCTCGCGCCTGCCCCATCAGCTCACCACGCCGGCGCACCAGGAGGACTCCCGTCCGGAAGTCGAAGGCCCCCGCGGCGAACAGCGCGTTGTACTCCCCCAGGCTGTGCCCCAGCGCGTGGTCCGGATCCCGGCCGTGCCGCTCCCGCTGCTCCAGCCACGACAGCGCGTTCACGACGAACAACGCGGGCTGGGTGTACTGCGTCTGGTCCAACCGTTCGTCCTGATACACCTCCGCCAGCCGGTACCCCAGCACCTCGTCAGCCTGGGACAGCAAGGCCGGGTGCCGGGAAAGCAGCTCGCGGCCCATCCCGCGCGCCTGAGAGCCCTGTCCGGGGAACATGTATGTCGTCATCGGCTTCACACCCCAACCCACGAGTCTGGATTTCAATCCTTGCGGCCGCACCAAGACACAGCCAGACCATTCGTGTATCATGAAACACAGCCATAAATCCATTCACGGACGCACCACGCGCCCCAACCCTCCACGCAACGGGAGAGCAACACCATGAGCGAAGCGCAGAAGCTGCACGTCAACATCCTGGCCCCTGAGTTCCACATCAATCCCTATCCCTTCTACAAGCAACTGCGTGAGCAGGAGCCTGTGTATTGGAGCGAGGAGACCCGTCACTGGCTCATCACGCGCCATGAGGACGTGCAGACGGCCCTGCGCGACGCGGCCCGCTTCTCCAGCCAGAGCAGTGAGACGTTCGTGGTGCGGGACGACTTCATGCAGCACCTGCGCCCCATCATCACCCATTTCTCGATGTGGGCCGTGATGAAGGACAACCCCGAGCACAAGCGGCTGCGAGGGCTCATCAACCAGGCCTTCCGCCCGGAGAATGTCCGGGACATCCACCAGCGCGCCCGGCAGACCGCGGAGTGGCTGATTGACCAGGTGCATGACAAGGGCGAGATGGACTTCGTCAATGACTACGCATACGCGCTCCCCGCCCTGCTCTTCGCGGTGGAGATCCTGGGCATGGACCGCGGCGACCTGCCCACCTTCAAGCAGTGGAGCGTGGACCTCGCCCACGCCACGGGCCGCATCGACAACCTGGACATCATGCTGAAGGGCCAGGACGCGCTCCTGGGCATGACGGACTACATCACCCGCGCCATCAACGACCGCCTCGCGCGCCCGCGCGAGGACTTCATCTCCTACCTGGTCAAGGCCTGGCGGGAGGAGAACAAGCTCACGCTGGAGGAGGTGGTGGCGCAGATGGTCCTCCTGCTCGCGGGCGGCCATACCACCACGCAGAACGTCATCAGCACCGGCCTGCTCGCGGTGTTCAAGCACCCCGAGCAGTGGGAGCGCCTGAAGCGCGACCCCGTCATCAACCGGGCCGCGGCCGAGGAGCTCTACCGCTTCACCTCCCCCGCCCAGGCGCCCACGCGCGTCGCGGCGTGCGACTTCGAGTTCGGCGGCAAGCAGATTCTGAAGGGCCAGGGCGTCATGCCCATGGTGGCCGCGGCCAACCGAGACCCCGCCGTCTTCGACCAGCCGGACACGCTGGACCTCAGCCGTGAGAAGAACCCGCACCTGGGGTTCGGCACGGGCATCCACGTCTGCCCGGGCGCCTTCCTCGCGCGCGCGGAGATTCCCGTCGCCTTCGAGACGCTCTTCCGCCGGATTCCCAACGTCCGGCCGAAGAGCGCCGCCGAGGACTGGAACATGAACCTCAGCTTCCGGGGCCTGTCCACGTTCCCCATCTGCTGGAGCTGAGGCCCTCCTCCCTTCCGCGTCAGCCCGTCGCGCCGAGCTCCAGGGCGACGAGCTGACGCCGGGGACGGGGCGCGCTCGCTGGGCGTGGCGCTGGCGCCTCGCCGCGCGCCTCCAGCCAGTAACGCTCGCGAGAGAAGACCACGGGGGGGCGTGGCTCGCGTCGCGGCCCCGATTGAACGGGGGCCTCGCTCACCAGGACGTGGGCGTTGGTGCCCCCGAAGCCGAACGCGCTGACGCCCGCGCGGCGCACCCCCTCCAGGGGCTCCCACGGCCGGAGCACGGTGTTGGGGAAGAGCGGTGACGACTCGAAGCTGAAGCGCGGGTTGGGCGTCGCGCAGTGCAGCGTGGGCGGCAGCTGCTGGTGGACCAGGGAGAGCACCACCTTGAGGAAGCCCGCGATGCCCGCGGCGCTCAGCAGGTGGCCGAAGTTGCTCTTGACGCTGCCCACGGCGCAGGTGCCCGGACGCGCGCCCGCCGGCGCGAGCACCTCCGTGAGCGCCTTGAGCTCAATGGGGTCCCCCAGCCGGGTCCCGGTGCCGTGCGCCTCCACGTAGCCCAGGGTCCGCGGGTTGACGCGTCCCCGGCGCAGCGCCTCCTCGATGACGGCGCGCTGCCCCGCGGGGTTGGGCGTGGTGATGCCCATGGTGTGGCCGTCATTGTTGACAGCGGTCGCGTCGATGACGCCGTAGACGCGGTCCCCGTCGGCCAGGGCCTTGCGCAAGGGCTTGAGCAGGACCACGCCCGCGCCCTCGCCCGGGACGAAGCCATCCGCCCGCTCGTCGAAGGTCTTGCACCTGCCGTCGAGCGACAGCGCGCGGCTCTCGCTGAGCGTGAGGTACACCCCTTCGTCGAGCAGGATGTCCACCCCGCCGGCCAGCGCCAGCTCCGACTCCCCGGAGTACAAGCTCTGGCAGGCCAGGTGGAGGCTCACCAGCGAGGACGAGCACGCGGTGTCCACCACCAGGCCCGGCCCCTTCAGGTCGAGGAAGTGCGACACGTGCGCCGCGATGAAGTTCTGGCCTGAGCCGATGACGCCGTTGCGCGTCGGCGCGGGCATGCGCGCGGCATAGCCGCTCATGCGCGAGCCCACGAAGACGCCCACCCGCCTGCCGGCGAGCTCGTCCCGGGCATAGCCGGCGTGCTGGAGGCACTGCACGCTGACCTCCAGGAACTGACGCATCAACGGGTCGACGCAGGGCGCGTCCGCCTTCGCGATGTGGAAGTAGCCCGGGTCGAAGTGCTCGATTCCCTGGAGGAAGCCCCCCCACTTGCCCACGCTCCGCCCGGGCCGGTGCGTGCTGGAGTAGAGGTCCTCCGCGCGCCAGCGTGAGGAGGGGACCTCGGTGATGTGGTCCAGGCCGTCACGGAGCGTGCGCCAGTACGCCTCCAGGCCGGAGGAGCCCGGGAAGTGGCACGCCATGCCAACCACCGCGATGGGCTCCACGCCTCCCGACAGGGCTCCGGGCTCCGCCAGGACGGCGGGCTCGGGGACACGCGGGGGAAGCGGCACCTCCGGTGGCCGGGCCGCCTCTTGCGCGGGCACCTGAGGACGAACCTCCGGAGTGACGCCCTCCGAGCTGCCCCCCTCCGGGTGCGCCGCGTCGCATACCGCTCGGATGGCCTCCGGATACGCGGCCACCAGCCGCTCCACCAGCGTCCTCACGGTCCGGTACTGGAGCGGCAACGAAGGGTCGACGTCCACGCCCAGCCAGTCCTCCAGCTTCGTCATCACCTCGATGAGGAGGATGGAGTCCAGGCCCAACGTCTCGAAGTCGGCGTCCGCGCCGACCTGGTCGCGCGAGAGGCTCAGGACCCGCGCGAGCATCTGCTGGAGCCACTGCTGGACCTCTTCGCGGAGCGCGTCGCCGGAGTCGCCTTGTGGCATGGGCGCCGCGACGGGCGCGGGCGCTGCGGCAGGCGCGGACGACGTGACGGACGCAGGCGCTGCCACAGACGCGGGCGACACAACGAGCGCAGGCCTCGTCACTGGGGCAGCCGAGCCCTGGACCACGGCCGGGCTCACCCTGGACTCGGCGCGCACGAGGCGCGCAGGCAGGGGACGAACGCGCGGCTGAAGCAGCGCGTCGACGGCGAAGCGGGCGGGCTCGATGATGGCTGGCAGCACCACCGCTCGCTTGGAGGCGAGCGCCGCGTCCAGCAGCGCGAGCCCCTCCGAGGTGGAGTGGGCCGCGAGGCCGAGCGCACGATAAGCCGCGCTGCCCACCTCCCCCATGCCCACGTCCTTCCAGTTGGGCCAGATGATGGACTGGTAGGCGTCACGGCCCTGTGCGCGCCGGTGCTCGGACAGCAGGTCCATGAACGCATTGGCGGCCGAGTAGTCCACGATGCCGGCGGCCAACGAGGGCGCCACCCCAGAGACAGAGGAGAACAACACGAAGAAGTCGAGCGCGTCCCGGCGAAGCGCGCGCTCCAGGACGCGGAGCCCATCGACCTTCGGCTCCAGCACCCCACGGAGTTGGCTCAAGGGCTTGCTGCTGAACGAGGGCGGATCGAAGAACACGGCTCCCGCGGAGTGGACACACCCGCCGATGGGCCCGAGCGTCGCGCGCACGTCACCGAAGAACGACTCCAGCGCCGCCGCGTCCGTCAGCGAGCCGACGTGGACCCGCACCTGGACGCCCTGTGAGAGCAAGGCCTGCAAGGGCGCGAGCCGCTCACAGAGGGACTCATCCGTGGAGGGATTCGCGAGAAGCCCGACCCACTCGTGCTGGGGCGGCAACGGCCGAACGCCCAGGAGCGCGAGCCGACGGGCGCCCCGGGCCACCAGGTGCTTCGCGACCTCCAGACCAATGCCACGCACCCCACCGGTGATGACATACGTCTTGTCAGCGGAGATGAGCGGCGCGGCTCCCGCCGTATCCGTCAGCGGGTTCATGGAGAGGCAGTACCGCGCGCCGCTCCGGAGCGCGACCTCGCCTCGTGGGTCGTGGACCTCCAGCTCCTGGCGAAGCAGTGACGCGAGCGCTTCTGCGGACTCGGGCAGTTGCTCCACATCCACGGTGCGCGCCCGCAGTCCCGCGTACTCCGCGCCGAGCTTGCTCACCAGGGCGGCCATCAACCCACCTCCCAGGTCCAGCGGACCGCTGGCCCTGAAGGGTCGGAGCCCTCGGGTGAAATGCAGCAACGGGAAGGACTCGCCTCGGCTCCGCTTCAGCAGCATTTGCAACAACCCGATGCGCCCGAGCGAATCGAACCGGGAGCCCTCTTCCTCGTCCTCCTGCCGCGGAGCCGCGCGGAGGTCCGACAAGTCGATGATGCCCGCGAGACGTCCGGGCCGCTGGATCAGCTCCTCCCCGAGCCGGACGCCAGCCTCATACCGGTCGAAGTCCAGCAGGGCATGTGGCCCCGAGCGCCCGATACCGCAGCCCGCCACGAGGAACGCCTGGGGATTCCCAAGCGAGGCGAGCGCCTCACGGGCCAGGTCGAGGGTCTCCTCGTTCACCAGCACGACCAGGTTCCCGCTCAGGTCCACGGCCTCATCGACGAACTGCGCCTCCACGGCATGCCACTCCATCCCGAGCAGGAGCGCGTTCTCAGGGGCGCGCGGCGGCTCCGCCAATGCGTCCTCGGAGTTCCCACGCGCGGGGAGCGCCAACTCGACAGGTGACGTCGGCACGGAGGCGAGTGCCGGCACGACAGGCAGCGTCGAGACGACGGCTGGCACCGGCGCGGAGGAGCGCCCCAGTGGCGCACTCGCCGCTGGCGCCAAGACGGGTGTCGGCAGTCGCGCCGGACGCGGCAGGTCCAACCAGCAGCGCTCGGTCGTGAACGGCTGGGTGGGCAACGCGACGCACCGGTAGCCCCCCCGCGAGAACAAGAGGGAGCGGTCGACGTCCACTCCCAGCGCATGGAGCTCCGCCACGACCGTGAGCGTGTCGCGCCAATCAGCGCGGGAGCGCTCCGGCCCCAGCTCACGCAACATCCGCCCGCTCATCTCCCGCAGCGCCCGCCGGGACGCCGCAGAGAACGGGCCCCCCTCCCTCATTCCGGACGAACCGTCGAAGCGGCGCAGGAGTTCACACAGCTCCTGGAGGTCCGACGCCACGAAGGCGGCACGCCGCTCCAGCGAACCACGGCCCCGGGCCAGGGTGAAGGCGACGTCGCCGGGATGAGGCGCATCGCCGCGCGCCAGGGCCTGACCGAGCCGCTCCGCCAGGTCCATCGCGAACTGCCGGAGCGCTTCGTCACTTCGCGCGGACAAGAAGAACAGGTAGGCCGGCCGCTCCGGCGCATCCACGCGAGGCGGAAGCGGGGGCGCCTCCTCCACGATGAGGTGACAATCCGTGCCCCCCATCCCAAAGGCGTTGATGGCGGCGCGGCGGGGTGCGCCCTCTTCGCTCACCCAGGGCCGCGACCGGGTGTTGACCTCGAAGGGCGTCGTCGTGAAGCGCTCGTGGTCGCCCGCCTCGTCCGCGTGAAGCGAGGGCGGCAATTGCTGATGCTCGAAGGCGAGGAGGACCTTGAGGAGCCCCGCCATGCCCGCGGCGGGCACGGCGTGCCCGACGTTCCCCTTGACGGAGCCGATGGCGCGGAAGCCCGCCCTCGGAGCCCGCTCATGGAACACGGCTCGAAGGGCCTCTAGCTCCTGGTCATCCTCGCCGCGGATGCCACTGCCGTGCGCCTCCACATAGGAGATCGTCTCGGGCTCGACGTCCGCCTGCTGTTGGACGTCGCGGATGAAGTCCGCCCAACCGGCGCCCAGCGCGTTCGTGACGGGAGCGCCTGGAAGCCGTCCGCTCTGGACGGTGCCGCTGCCCCGGATGACCCCGAGGATCCGATCCCCATCCGCCACGGCCCGCTCCAGCAGCTTGAGGACCACCACGCCGACACCCTCCGCGGGGACGAAGCCATCCGCATCCAGGGAGAAGGGCCGGCACCGTCCACCCGGCGAGAGCAGGCCCACCTCGGCCGCCAGGCGATGGAACCGGGCGGTGGCCATGACGAAGACGCCTCCCGCCAGCGCCAGTTCGACGGAGCCTGACTGCAACTGCTGGCAGGCCAGGTGGATGGCAACAAGCGAGGACGCACAGGCCGCGTCCACGACGAGGCTCGCGCCCTGGACGCCGAGCATCCGTGACACCCGCGGCAGCACCATCAATGGGTCATTGCCCAGCAGGTGTTGCGCGTTCTCCACCAGCCCCCGCTCGTGCAGCCCGGGCAGGTAGTCCGAGGGGCGCATCCCGACGAAGAGACCTGCCTTGCCGCCGCCCTCCAGCACAGGGACGGAGTGCCCCGCGTCCTCGAGGGCCTTCCAGCAGTGCATGAGCACGAGGCGCTGCTGCGGATCCATCACCGCGGCGTCTTCCCTCGAGATGCCGAAGAAGCCCGGATCGAACCGGTCAACCTCGTCGAGGAACCCCGCCCGCGCGCTCGAAGCGGCGAACGGCGGGGCGCCCCACGTCCAGCGCTCCCGAGGCACCTCGGTCACCGAGTCGATACCCTGGCTCAGGTTGGCCCAGAAGGTCTCCAGGTCCTTCGCCCCTGGAAACCGTCCCGATGCACCAACGATGGCAACCGGACGACGCTCCCCCTCAGTCACTCCACCCACAGCGCTGCGGTGCTCACCCACGAACAACCCCCATGCCCCGGTGAAATCCAGCCGAAATGTCAATTTGCGAGCATAGTGAACTCCATCTTCAACGTGCAATCCGTGGGAGCTCGAAGCTGCGCACCCACCCGGGCCCGGCATCAAGGCCCGGGGCTCAAACCACGAAGCGCTCAGGCTGGCTCGGGACGCGGCGTCACCGGATGGTCCTTCAGCCACTCCTGGCAGCGCTGGACGCGCTGGCTCCGGGGCTTCCACAGCCACCCGTGGGCCCATTACCGATGTCGCTCGTGGACCGGCTCGCCAAGACGCTAATCTGGAGTATCCGCATCCAGCTCGACCGCGCCTGCACCGTCACCAAGCTCGTGCCGAATCTTGGCAGCGAGCACCCCGGGGATGGCCCTGTTCATCAGCGGGGGACTGGTGCTCTTCGCGAAGGCGGCGTCGAAAGCCGCTCCCCCCTGAGAAAGCGACCGGCTCACAGGGGAGGCGGTGTTGCCGAGTCGAGTGACTCAGCAGTACGTCACGCAGAGATGCGAGTTGCAGAGGTGCGAGTTGCAGAGGTGCGAATTGCAGAGCCCGTTGGGGCAGTTGGCGTCGGTATTACAGGCCCGGCCCGCGGAGGTTCCCCCCGAGCACGTCTTGCCACAGTTGGAGTCGATGCTGCAGTGCTGGCCCGCCTGCAGGCCCCCCGAGCACGTCTTGCCACAGTTGGAGTCGATGCTGCAGCGCTGGCCCGCCTGCAGGCCCCCGGAGCACGTCTTGCCACAGTTGGAGTCGATGCTGCAGTGCTGGCCCGCCTGCAGGCCCCCGGAGCAGCGCTTGACGCATGCCTGAGCGGACACCTCGTCTCCTGCACCGGGGCACTCCGCCTGACTCCGCGCCTCTTCTGATGCCGCTACTTCCTCGTGTGTGACCGCCTCCAAGGCGTCCTCGCGCTGCACGGCGTCCGGCGAGCCACACGCAACCAGCGAAAGCGTCAGGCAAACAACGGGAATGAACCTCATGAGGATCTCCGAAGTCTAGATTCTTGCTTTGAGTGGGTTTAGTGGACTGCGCCGCTCAATTGCAAGCCACCCTTCAACCGGACAGCCTTTGAGGAATGTTGCACAAAGGCTGCGATGATTTTCGGAGTGCCTGGGCGTGCTGGGTTGCTTCCATCCATTGATGACATGTAGGCGTCATCGGTTCGATGCCAGCGCCCGTGGAATCGCGGGGAGCGTCCTCAATGGGCAGGCGCAGCCCTTGGAATTGGCGTACCAATGAATTGGCGTTGCCGCTGACGCTTGCCTGCGCCTCCCCTTGAGTGTGTATTCATACCTTGCTGACAAAACAAGACAGCGATTCGCTGTCGCGTGTTGCCAGGAGTCGTGCGCCAGGCTGTGGCCATTTCTGCTCCCTCAAGCAGGTGCGGAGGTGGCGAGTGCGGGGCTTGAGGCAGCGGCCAGGAAGGAGCGGATGAAGAAGAGGACACCGCGAGTGGACTTTCGCCGAGTTGCTCAGCAGGACGTTCGACGTCGACGTGTTTGCCTTCATGAGGTGTGGAGGCAGGCGGCGAGTGATGGCATACGTGAAGGAGGCGGGAGGGGTGCGAGCGATTCTGGGGCACCTGGGCCTGCCCACGGCAGGTGCGAGACTGGCCCGGCGCGCGGGCCGCCCCAGGCCACGTGGTGCAGAAGCGCAAGCCGCCACAGCCAGCCAAGAGCGCCAGGCCCCTGCCTGGCCCCGTCTGGGAAGGCGGCTGGGAGACCTGTCCCCACCGTGCGCTACGACGAAGGAGCCCACGACGCACCTGCTCGCCCCGAACACCGTGCGCCCCGTTGACGCCCCGTGCCGTCGCCGACCCGAGGCGTCCTGACTCAGGCCGGCTCGGGACGCAGCGTCACCGGATGCCCCTTCAGCCACTCCTGGCAGCGCTGGACACGCGCGGCGGCGGCCGGCAGGCCCATGCTCAGCAGCAGCGCGCGGTAGGGCTCGAAGGACTCCGGCGTCCAGGCAGTGAGCGCCTTGAGGTCGGCCAGCGCCACCATCTCCTCGGGCGAGCCCCCTTCCGCTTCCTTCCGCGCCGTGAGCAGCGCGGCGAGCGTCATCCGCGCGGGCTCCGCCTCGAAGGCGATGGCGGCGTCCATGAACGCCGCGCGGGTGGCCTCATCCGCCGCGGGGTCCTTCGCCTTCTCGCGCAGCCGGACGAGCAGCCCGGAGAGGAAGTCGTCATCCAGCGCGCCCTTCACCGCCCGCATCAGCGCCGTCACCGCTTCCCGGCGCACCGCGGGCTCCGTGCCCGTGGGCAGGAGCTTCAGCGCCTGCATGGGCTCCCAGAGCGCGCAGGTGAGCCACAGCTCCTCCTCGGGTGAGAAGACGGCCGGCGACGTCGCGGCCCGCAGCCACGCCTCCACCCGGGCGGCGCGCTCCTTCGCCTCGCGGGCGATGCGCTCGGCCAGCTCCGGTTCGTCCTGCACGTACTTGAGCAGCGCGCCCACGTCGCCGCCGCGAGCCTGCTCAAGCGCGGCCTTCGCCTCGTCGGAGAGGGACTCCTCCTCCAGCCCCTTCACCAGCGCCTCGTACTTCTGGGACAGCTCCTTGTGCCTGGCGCTCCACTCGCGGAACTGCACGTCGAAGATGACGTCCAGCACGGGGATGTCCTCTGGCCGGGCCTTGCCCATCCGCTTGGACGCGGAGGCCAGCATCGTGCCCACGCCAACGGCCCTCCGGTCCTCCGCCGACAGTCCCGGAGTCGACATCTTCGCCATCAACGCGGCGCCGAGCGCCTCCAGGAACGCGGGCGTCCCCAGCTCTCGCACGGTCCCCACCAGCAGCTCACGCCGGGCGCTGGAGGCGTCCTGCTCCGTGTTCTCCGACAACCGGGCCAGCTCCTTCCCCACGTGCTCGGAGAAAGCCTTCACGTCGAAGCGCAGGCCAGGCACCGGGCCCCAATCCGTGAGCAACTCCGCCAGCCGCTCCAGGGCACCGGACAGCTTGGACACCTCGGGGTCGCCCAGCACTGCCATCGCCGCCTCGAGGTCCGCCCTCGCGGACGAGGCAGGGGCGGCGGGCGGCGCGGCGCGGGCCCGGTCCTCTGTGGCATGGCAGACCTTGTACTTCTTGCCACTGCCACAGGGACACGGGTCGTTACGGCCGGGCTTCTTCGAGCTCAAGGGGTCCTCGGGGGTCGCGCGGGCGACAGGGAGAGTCCACGACGCCGCTAGGAGTAGGCATCCCCTTGTGCGCGAATCAAGCAGCGCCTGCACCGAAAACGCCGAACTGCCCGTGCCGCGCGAATCAATCCACGCCCGCGTCGAAGGCAGCGCGCTCCTCCGCTGTGAGCGCCAGCGGCTGGGCACGGCCGCTCGCCTGCGCCTCGATGCCCGCCTCCAGCACCGCCTGGACGGCCACGGCCTGGATGGGCGTCACGGGATTGCGTGCGCCGCCCAGGAGCGCATCCCGGATGCCCGCGTAGTACTGCCGGTAGTCCCCTGCCGAAGCGACGGTGGGCGCGCCATGCTGCCCATGCAGCGAAGCGTCGTGCCAGGCGAGCCCTTCGGGTGGGCCGCCCATTACCAGACGAGGAACCTGTTGCTCCCTGCCCAACGTGAGCCACGAGCCCCGTGAGCCATGCACGGCGAAGCGAGGCGTCATCGCCGCGATGCTCATGGACGCCTGGAGCACCACCCGCCGCCGGGGATAGGCCAGCGTGTACTGGAACCAGTCATCCACGAAGGCGCCCTCGCGCAGGGCTTCGCGAGTACCGGCCACGGACTCCGGCAATCCAAACAGGTGCAGCGCCTGGTCCACGAGGTGCGGCCCCAGGTCGAACCACACGCCCGCGCCCGGCACCACCTGTTCCCGCCACTGCTTGCGGACCTCCGGACGGAACCGGTCGAAGCGCGACTCGACATGCGCGACGTGGCCCAGCGTGCCCTCCGCGAGCAGCGCCTTCAGCGCCTGGAAGTCGGTGTCCCATCGCCGGTTGTGGAACACCGAGAGCAGCAGGTCACGCGACGCCGCCAGGGCCCGCAGCGCGCGGGCTTCGGCAAGGGTGATGGTGAAGGGCTTGTCGACGACGACGTGCTTCCCCGCCTTGAGCGCGGCCTCCGCCAATGGCGCGTGAAGGTCATTCGCCGTGGCGATGACGACCAGGTCCACGTCGGGGTGCGTCGCCCCGGCCTCATGCGAGTCGCAGCGGGTGACCTGCGGCAACGTGGAGCGCACCGCCTCTTCCTGGCGCGAGGCGACGACCTGGAGCACCAGTCCGTCCACGCCTTGAATCAGCGGCGTGTGGATGTGCCTGCCCGCGATGCCATAGCCCAACAAGGCCACTCGGAGGGGTGCTCGTCCAGGAGAGGAAAAGGCCATGACGCAGCCTACCGTGGAAAGGGCAACGCCGCCCGTCGAGGAGGACGGGCGGCGTCGCGGTCGGGAGCGGGCTTCCGGGGAGTCCTCGGCACCGAGGCTTCCACCGCTCCTTTTCTCTGAAACGGGCTCAGGTGTGGTGGTGCAGGCTCTCCACCAGGTACGGGTCACCCACCGGCAACATGGGCGTGGAGCGCACGGTGCGCGTCACCGCCAGTGTGAAGAGCGCGGCCATGCCCACGAAGCCGGCCAGCTCGAACACACCCAGCGCGACGCCGTCTGGTTGATTGCCGGGCACCACCATCAGGTACAGGTCCAACCAGCGCCCCACCAGAAGGATGGCCGCCACGCGCAGCAGGTGAGACGGATTGCGCTTCGCGGGCCGAGGCAACAGCAGCACGAAGGGCAGCGCCCAGTTGAGCGCGACGTTCAGATAGAAGGCCACCGCCCACGTCCCGTGCAGCCGGGTGACGAAGTAGACCGTCTCCTCCGGGATGTTCGCGTACCAGATGAGCAGGTATTGCGAGAACCACAGGTAGGCCCACAACGTGGCGAAGGCAAACATCAACTTTCCCAAATCGTGCAGGTGGCTGGTGTTGAGCTGCGGCAGCGCGCCCGCGCGGTGGAGCAGAATCGCCGCGATGGTCATGGCACACACCGTGGAGCTGAGCAGGCCCGCGAAGTTGTAGAGCGCGTAGATGGTGCTGAACCAGTGCGGCTCCAACGTCATCAGCCAGTCGAACGCGGCCAGGCAGAAGGTCAGCGCGAAGAGCACCAGGAACACCGCCGACACCTTCACGTTGCGCCCAGCCAGCTCCGGCGAGCGCTCCGCGTCCTGCCGCAGGGAGATGCGCCGCAACATCCAGGTGAAGCCCACCCACACCGCCAGCATCACCCCCATGCGCGCCGCGAAGAAGGGCACGTTGAGGAAGGCGGCCTTCTCATGCAGCAGGTGGTCCGTTTCCATGACGCCCGGCTTCGCCCACGGGTACAGCGAGGACACGAAGGGCAGCAGCGCCAGAATCGTCACCGCGCCCCAGGGCACGTAGGCGGCGAAGGCCTCGGGGATGCGCTTGAACACGGTGAACCACCCCGCGTTCGCCACGTACATCAGCGCCAGGAACACCGCGCCGCCCAGGCCCAGGCACAGGAAGTAGAAGCCGCTGGTGAGCAGGCTCGTCAGGGCACGCTCGCGCGCGATGGCCAGGCCCGCCACCAGGATGCCCAGGCCCGCGCCGGCCAGCACCTGCGCCGCGCGGTGCACGGCGGGAGGAACCTCGAAGCCAGCCGCCGGGGCGGTGGTCACTTCATGCAGAGCACTCATGGCACGTCCTTCCGCGACGTCCGCGCGGGGTCCTGCAAGGTCCGGACGTAGTGGACAATCTTCCACCGGTCCTCCGGAGCCACCTGCGAGCCATGGGCCGGCATCAGCCCCTGCCCGTGGGTGATGATGTGGAACACCTGCCCGTCGGGGAGCTGCTTCGCGTGCTCCGCCAGCAGCGACGGCGGCATGGGGAAGCGCGCGGTGACGAGCCCGTCGCCCAGGCCCTCCGTGCCGTGACACGGCCCGCAGTAGCGCGTGAAGGTCACCTTCCCCCGCGCCAGCACCTCTGGCGAGGCCGGGTACGGATTCTGAAACTCCCGCCCCGCGCGTGCAGCCTCCTCCGGCCCCGCGGCCAGGTGCAGCGGCTGGTGGCCTCGCGGCACCGTCCCCTTCACCGGCGCCAGCAGCGTCTTGCCGTCCACCGTGACGGGGTTGGCCGCGAAGGTGTCGAACGGCACGGACGACACCATGTCCGGCGCGTATTCGAAGTTGGGCCGAGTCTCGTCCTGCTCGCAGCCCGTGAGGGCCAGCCCCAGCACCACCGCGCCCACGTGAAGCCTCTTCACGACGCCACCTCCAACAGGTCCGTCGCCACCGCGCCGTGGCGGCGCATCAGGTCCTCGGCCGCGTCCAGCTCCGAGGGGGCCTCACGCGGCGCCACCGCGATGGCGAACCGGTCATCCGTGACACGCGGGAGCACCGAGCGGCGGCTCCCGGGGAAGAGCTTCGCCCGCACCAGGAAGGCCGCCACCGTCGCCAGCGCCGCGAACAGCACCGTCAGCTCGAAGGTCACGGGGATGAACGCCGGGAACGAGTTGAACGGCTTGCCGCCCACGTTGAGGGGCCAGCTCACCACGCTGGTGTAGTACTGGAGCGACAGCGCCAGCGTGCAGCCCAGGAGGCCCGCGCCGAAGCACACCCAGGTGAGGCGGCTGGGCTTGAGGCCCATGGCGTCATCCAGCCCGTGCACCGCGTACGGCGTGTACACGTCATGGAGGACGAAGCCCGCCTCGCGCACCGCCCGGGTGGCGTCCAGCACCTGCGCCTCACTGTCGAAGTAGCCGATGAGAACCGGGGCGCTCATACGGGTGCGTCCTTTCGAATGGCGATGGCCACGGGGTGCGCCTCCTCGGCGACCGGCTTCGCGGGCGGGTGCGGCTGGGCGTCATGGCCTTCGCGAGCGAAGCCCAGCACGCTCTTCACCTCGCCGATGGAGATGATGGGCAGCACGCGGACGAAGAGCAGGAACAGCGTGAAGAAGAGGCCGAAGGTCCCGATGAAGGTGCCCACCTCCACCATCGTCGGCGTGTACATGGCCCAGCTCGACGGCAGGAAGTCGCGGTGGAGGCTGGTGACGATGATGACGAAGCGCTCGAACCACATGCCCACGTTGATGACCAGCGACAGGACGAAGATGGCCGCGGGCGAGGTGCGAACCTTCTTGAACCAGAAGAGGTGCGGCGACACCACGTTGCACGTCACCATGATCCAATACGCCCACGCGTAGGGCCCGAAGGCGCGGTTCATGAAGGCGAAGCGCTCGTAGGGGTTGCCGGAGTACCAGGCGATGAAGAACTCCGTCGCGTACGCCAGCGACACCAGGCCGCCCGTGACGATGATGATCTTCGTCATGTTCTCCAGGTGGCGCAGGGTGATGAGGTGCTCGTAGCCCAGCACCACGCGGGTGATGATCATCAGCGTCAGCACCATGGCGAAGCCGCTGAACACCGCGCCCGCGACGAAGTACGGCGGGAAGATGGTGGTGTGCCAGCCGGGGATGACCGACGTGGCGAAGTCCATGGAGACGATGGTGTGCACGCTGAGCACCAGCGGCGTCGCCAGGCCCGCCAGCAGCAGGTACACCGTCTCGTAGCGGCTCCACGTCCGGTGCGAGCCCGTCCACCCCAGCGACATCACCTTGAAGACGGCCTTGCGCAGCCCCGCCTTCGCCCTGTCGCGCACCGTGGCCAGGTCCGGAATCAGGCCCACGTACCAGAACACCGCTGACACGGTGAAGTACGTGGAGATGGCGAACACGTCCCACAAGAGCGGCGAGCGGAAGTTCACCCACAGGCTGCCGCGGTCGTTCGGATAGGGCAGCACCCAGAAGGCCAGCCACGGCCGCCCCAGATGGATGATGGGATAGAGCGCCGCGCACATGACGGCGAACAGCGTCATCGCCTCCGCCGCGCGGTTGATGCTGGTGCGCCACTTCTGCCGGAAGAGGAAGAGGATGGCGGAGATGAGCGTGCCGGCGTGGCCGATGCCCACCCAGAACACGAAGTTGGTGATGTCGAAGCCCCAGCCGACGCTCTTGTTCAGGCCCCAGGTGCCAATGCCCGTGCCCACCTGGTAGGCGACGATGCCGGCGCCCATGCCGAGCACGGACACCGCGATGCCAAACGCCACCCACCACTTCCACGTGGGGGCCCGCTCCATGGGGGCGCAGATCTCCTCGGTGAGCTGGCCCATGGAGCGCGGCTCGGTGACGAGCGGTTCGCGCAGCGGGGACAGATGCGGGTTGCTCATGTGCCGCTTCCCGACCCGGTGTTCCGGATCTTCGTGAGGTAGGTGATGGACGACCCGATGTTCAGCTCCTCCAGCAACCGGAACGCGCGCCCGTCCTTCGCGAGCCGCGCCACCTGGCTGTCCGCGTCGTTCACGTCACCGAAGTGGATGGCCTTCGCCGGGCAGCTCTGCTGGCACGCCGTCTGGATGTCCCCGTCACGCAGCGGGCGGCCCTCCCGGTTCGCGGCGGCCTTGGACTCCTGGATGCGCTGCACGCACAGGGAGCACTTCTCCATGACGCCCCGGCTGCGCACCACGACGTCCGGGTTGAGCACCATCCGCTCCAGCGGCTCGGCGTGCTCGGCGTCGAACCAGTTGAAGCGGCGGACCTTCGTGGGGCAGTTGTTGGCGCAGTACCGCGTCCCCACGCAGCGGTTGTAGACCTGCTGGTTGAGGCCCTCGCTGGAGTGCACCGTGGCCAACACCGGGCACACCGTCTCGCACGGCGCATTCTCACAGTGCTGGCACATCATCGGCTGGTGGACGACCTGGGGATTGGCCTCGTCGCCCTGGTAGTACCGGTCGATGCGCATCCAGTGCATCTCCCGTCGGCGCAGCACCTCCTCGCGCCCCACGCTGGGGATGTTGTTCTCCGCCTGGCACGACACCACGCAGGCCGAGCACCCCGTGCAGGCGCTCAGGTCCACCGCCAGCGCCCAGCGGTGCCCCTTGTACTCGTGCCCCGACCACAGGGAGAGCGAGTGCCCTCCCCCGCCGTGCCCCGCCTGCACCTCATTGCCCGCGCGTGGGTTGGCCAGGAAGGCGGCCAGCTCCGCCTCGCGCACGTGCGGCCGTCCCTCCAGCCGGTGGTGCGTCTGCGTCAGCGCCAGGGGCTGCTGCGCGCCCGTGGCTCGCACCGTGACGCCGGGCACCGTGCGCCGCGCGCGTCCGTCCACCACCGCCGACAGCGGGTAGCCGTTGACGCCAATGCCGTCCGCCACGCGCCCGGCCTGCGTGCGGCCGTAGCCCACCGCCACCGCGATGACGGAGGGGTGCGTCCCCGCCTGCACCAGCACGGGCACCGACAGCGTCGCGCTCCCCGCCCGCACCTGGACGACGTCGCCGTCCTTCAGTCCCAGCGCCTTCGCGCGGGATGGGGCGATGCACGCCGGGTTGCCCCACGTCACCTTGGTGATGGGGTCCGCCACCTCCTGGAGCCAGGCGTTGTTCGCGGGGGCACCGTCACGCAGCGCCACCGTGGGGTACAGCATCAGCTCCCACTCCGCGGCATGGCGAGCCACGCCGGCCAGCGCCTTCGCCAGCCCGTCCTCTCGGAAGGCGGGGGCTTCCGCCGCGGCGGCGCTGAGCGTCACCACGCCCCGGCGGAGGGCATCGTCCCAGAAGGCGCTGAAGCCCTGCCCCAGGCCGCTGGCCCGAGGGAAGACCTCCGCCTCCCAGCGCGCGCGGAGGAAGTCGTAGTGCGGCTGGGGCGCTCCCGCCCACTGGAGCAGCGACTCCACGCCGCTGCGCGTCTCGTGCAGCGGCGCCACCGCGGGCTGGCGCAGGGACACGACACCCCGGCGCACCTCCGCGTCGCCCCACGACTCCAGCGCGGTGGCCTCCGGTGCATGGAGGCCCACGTGCACGGCCGTCTCGTCCCGCCGGTCGCTGGTGGACAGCGTGAGCGGCACGTCCTTCAGCAGCGCCGCCAGCTCCGCGCCGCGCGGGTCGCTGTAGACGGGATTGGCGCCCATGAAGAGCACCGCGCCCACGGCGCCCGCGCGCAGCTCCGTCAGCAGCGTCCCCAAGGGCAGCGCGTCCGCGTCCAGCGTTGTGCCGTCCGCCAGCGACACCGTGTGGCCCTCGCAGCCCAGCAGCGCGTTGGCGGTGTTGGCCAGCACCTGCGTGGCCACGTCATCGCCGCCCGCCACCACCAGTGCGTCATGGCGCTGGGCCCACAGCGCGTCCGCGAGCTCCACCCTCGCGGCCTCGTCCAGCGCGGGCGGCGGCAGCGGCGGCAGTCCCGGCACCTGCCGGCCCGCCTTCACCGCCAGCCGCCGCACCAGGTCCGCCAGCACCAGCGCCAGGTCGGAGGGCGCCACCACGAAGCGGCGGTCCGCGGCGGCGCCAGTGAGCGTCATCACCGGCTCCACCTGGAAGTGCCGCGACATCGTCCGGCGCCGGGCCGCGTCGCGCGACTCCGCGTACTGCCGGGTGAAGGCCACGGGCGACACCCACGTCCCCAGGAAGTCCGCGCCGAAGCTGGCGATGACAGCGGCCTTGTCGAAGCGGTAGTCCGGCACGGCGCGCACGCCGTGCGTGACGCGGTGGGCGTCGGCGATGGCGGACAGCTCGCCCAGGGCCTCGTCGCGCACGGTGCGCGCGGTGGGGTACGCGGCCAGGAAGCGCTTCACGGCCGCCTCCGCAGTGGGGCCCAGGTGCCAGGGCAACACCACGCGGATGCCCTTCCCCGCCTCGGTGGCCTCGCGCAGGGCCTGCGTGACGTCCGCGTCCAGGTCCGTCCAGGACACGCGCGTGGCGCCGCGAGTGGGGTAGCGGGCGCGGCTCGCGTCGTAGAGCGACAGCACCGACGCCTGGCCCACCGCGCACACGCCGCCTCGCGACACGGGGTGCTCGTCGTTGCCCTCCACCTTGATGGGGCGGCCGTCGCGCGTCTTCAGCAGCAGGCCGCACCGGGCGCCGCACCCGTCGCAGGTGGACGCGTACCAGAGCGCCAGTCCCGGCGTGACTTCATCCGGACGCGCCACGTAGGGGATGATTTGCTGCACCGGCGCGCGCTGGCAGGCCACCATGGCCGCCGCGGCGCTCAGGCCCATCAGCTTGAAGAAGTCACGGCGGGTGTTCGCCTCCGGAGGCGTGGCGGCGACGCCCACGGGGAGCGGCTCCGCGAATTCGTCGTGCGCGCCAAGGTCACCAGCGCGCTCCGCCAGGCTCTGCCAGTACTTGGGAAGTGGGTCGGACATGGATGGGACTCCTCAGCGGTGGCAGCTCGAACAGTCCGTGGGGGGCTGCAGGATTCGAGGGGCCTTCAGCGGCTCCGGTGCGGGCGCGCCGGACGACAGGGCCAACAGCTCGCCAGCGCGGGGCGCGGAGGGCGGCGGCGCGGACACCTGCTTCGCCGCCGTGTCGCGGTGGCAGTCCAGGCACCAGCCCATCGTCATGCGCTCCTGCTGCTCCACGCGCACCATCTCCTGCACGGGCCCGTGGCACGTCTGGCACGCCAGGCCCGCGCCCACGTGGCTGGCGTGGTTGAAGTACGCGTGGTCCGGCAGGCGGTGGATGCGCACCCACGCCAGCGGCTCGTTCTCCGCCACCGCGGCCGCGACCTTCTTGATTTCGGGCGAGTCCGTCTTCACCTGCGTGTGGCAGTTCATGCACACGCTGGTGGAGGGCACGCCGGCGTGGCGGCTCTGCTCCGCGCCCACGTGGCAGTACTGGCAATCCAGGCCGTACTGCCCGGCGTGGACGGCGTGGGAGAAGGCCACGGGCTGCTCGGGCATGTAGCCCTGCTGGTTGTTCACCGGGCCGCTGCACCCCGCCAGGTAGAGCGCGGCCAGGGCACGGAATGGAAAGCGAGTCGAGGCGTCTTTCATGACGGGTGTGCCGCCGCGTCAGCGGGCGGTCTCCTCCCGGGGCGTGACGAGCAGGGGCGCGGCGAGGTGTTCGGGTCGCGCGCGGATGAAGAGCGCCAGCGCCAGCACCACCATGCCGGACAGGGTGTGGAGCTGGACGATGAAGGGCGCCTGCGCCAGCAGCGACGCGTCCGGCTGGAAGGCCAGCACCGAGCGCAGGTACGGCACCACCACGTGGACATACCAGGCCGAGCCCCAGCGCAGCGCCACCGCCAGGTAGAGGCCGGAGCACGACTGCAAGAACAGCAACCCCAGCAGCGCGGCGGTGCGCCACTGCCCTTCCCGCGCGCGGCGCAGCGTCAGGCCCACCAGGCCCCAGGCGAGCAGCAGCGCGCCAATCAGGCTCACCGCCTCCAGCGTGAAGAGGCGGCCCGGCGACGCGTTGAAGGCCTGCATCACCCGCGGCGCCAGCAGCCCCAGCAGGTGGTTGAGGGCCACGATGACGCCCCCCGCCAGCACGGCCCGTCCCGAAGACGTCCAGGGCGTGGGGGCGCTCGCGGGCGCGCGTGCCATCAGCCGGCGCGCCACGCCCGCCACGGCCGCGCCCGCCGCCACGTAGGGGATGGCGGAGAAGAGGGCTTCACTCACGGCTGACCTCGCTTGGTGTGCGCGTTGAAGGCAACGCCCATGAACCCGAGCACCGCGAGCATCCCGACGAGGCCCAGGTAGACGAAGTCCCTGTCCGCGCGAGGCTTGCTGCCGTCGCGCGACACGTCCGCGAGGTACGCCTTGAGGGCGTATTGCTCCTCCTCCTCCAGCGGGGCCTTCGCGTACAGCGCGGCCATCATCGGCGTGTCCAGCTTCGCCAGCAGGGGACGCATGCCGCGCTCGCCCATGCGCGCGAAGGCGAAGGTGAGGTTGGGCCCGAGCGTGCCGCCGCCCGCCACGCCCAGCCCGCGCACGTCATGACAGCCGAAGCAGGCGGGGCCGCCCTTCGCCAGGGCTTCGGTGCCCTCGAAGAGGCGGCGGCCTCGCGCAATCTCTTCCGACGTCGCGTCCGTGCCCGGCTTCGCCGCGGGCGAGGGCTTGCAGCCGCCCACCCCCTTGCGCGTGCAGTCGCGGAAGAAGGCGTAGAGGGCGCCGCGCTCCTCGGGGGAGAGCTGCTGGTCCGGCATGCGGATGCCGTTGAACTGCTTCAGCAGCGCGGTGGCCACCGGGTCGCCCGCGTCGATGACGGCGCCGGGGCTGGTGATGAAGCGGGTGAGCCACGCCTCGTCGCGCCGCTCCATCACGCCGTGCAGGTCCGGCCCCACGCGGTCGCCCTCGCCCACCGTGTGACAGGTGGCGCAGCGCTGCGTGAAGAGCGTGGCCCCTTGCGAGGCGCTCTGTGCTCCCGCCACTGGCGCCGCCACCAGGGCCAGCAGCGGAATGACGGGGACGAGCCCCCGCGTCAGGCGCGGTCGTCCTTCCTGGGCATGTGTCCGCATCGCCGCGTGCCCCTCCTCGAAGGGAGGCCGGGCTCACTGCCCGGCACACGCGGCACGAATTGCAATGCGAGGGCCAGAATGACGAAAGGCCAACACCCAGGCGGACATGCGTGGGGGTTCGCCTGCTGCGCGCAGCATTTGCGCCGCGCGCCGTGATTCAGCGCAGCATTTACCCGGGGCGGCTCAAATCGCCGTCGTCGTGAAGACGCCACGGCCAATGGCCATGATGCCGCCGATGATAAAGACGATGGACACGACCACGCCCACCAGCGGCAGCACGAAGGCCGGCCGCGGCTTGCGGCGGTTGATGGACAGCGTCGCCTGCGCCACGCCGGCGGCGAGCACCATCATCACGATGTGCCCGATGAGCGCCGGGTAATAGAAGCGCGTCACCAGCACGCCGACGCCCAGCAGCACCTGGAGCTGGAGCAGCCCGGAGTAGGCCGAGCCCAGGATGCGCCCCAGCTTGTCGAAGGGCTTCCGGGTGGCGAGCCCGTAGGCGAAGTACGCGAGGGCCAGGATGCCAGCCAGCAGCACCAGATAGCGGAGCCCGGAGTGGGCGTAGAAGAGCATTCGGTCCATGGGCCTCGCTGCTTAGCAACGCGCAAGGCGCCGCGCACCTTTCAAGACGGGTCCGGCTTGGGCGTCTTCGCGGTGCTGGGGGGCAGCTCGGGCGGGGCGATGAGCTCCGCGGGGGGCAGCTCCCCCGTGAGGCTCTTGAGGAAGGCGACCAGGTCGTCCACCTCCGGGTCCGTCAGCGTGCGCGCCAGCTGGTGCTTCGCCATCAGCCGCACCATCCGCGGCAGCTCCGCCACGCTGCCGTCGTGCAGGTACGGCCCCGTCTTGTCCACGTTGAGGAGCGTGGGCACGCGGAACTTGCCCCGGTCCTCCTCGTTCTTCGTGGCGTCGAAGCGGCCCGCGTCCTTCAGGCCCGGGTAGTCCTCGATGAGGCCCAGCTTCTGGAAGGAGGTGCCGCCCACGGCGGGGCCGTTGTGGCAGGTGGTGCACCCGGTGGTGGCGAAGAGCTGCAGGCCCCGCTGCTCCTGCGCGGTGAGCGCGTCGTGCTTGCCGCCCACGAAGGCGTCGAAGCGCGAGGTCGTGACGAGCTTGCGCTCGAAGGCGGCGATGGCGCGCGCGGCGTTGGCCATGCTCACCGGCTTCTTGTCACCCGGGAAGGCCTCGCGGAAGCGCTTCGTGTACTCCGGGATGGAGGTCAGCGTGGCCAGCACGCGCTTCTCATCCGGCATGGCCATCTCCACCGGATTGAGGATGGGGCCGGTGGCCTGCGCCTCCAGCGTGTCCGCGCGCCCGTCCCAGAACTGCGCGATGTGCCCGGCCGCGTTGTACACGGTGGGCGAGTTGCGCGTGCCCTTCAGCCCCTTGTGGCCGTCCGACAGCGCCTTGTTGTCCACGCCGAACGTCGTCAGGCCGTGGCAGGTGTTGCAGGACACGTCGTGGTTCTTCGACAGGCGCGGCTCGAAGTAGAGCATCCGCCCCAGCGTCACCTGGGCGTCGGTGTCCTCGGGCGGAGGCGGCGCGTCCTTGCGCCTGGGCAGCGGCTTGAAGAAGTGTGCGAGCTGCTCGGCCGTCATCGGCTTGGGCGCCGGCAGCGTCTGGGCTTCCGGCGCGGCCACGGGCGCCTCGGCGGGCGGCGGCGTGCGCTCGCACCCCGTGAGCGCGCTGACGCCTAGCGCGGACAGCGACAGCAGCGAGACCCACCGGTTCTGAATCATGGAAGCCCTCCACGGCCGCTTCGTTAGCGCGGCGCAAGCTACCAGCAAGCGGCCGCGGAGGAATGCCGCGTCGTGACATCCCCACACGTCCGCTTTCCGGACCCATCAGTCACCGGGCCGCCTCCCCGCTCCGGCAGCACTCGAACGACCAGGGCGGGCTGCGGGAATCCCGACAGCGCGCTACCTCCCAGTCTCAGGCCGCCGTGCGTGCTTCGGCCAACAGGGCCCTTGAGCCTCAGGGCCGGGCGCGCGGCGCATCGAGCGGCATCAACGAGATGACGGAGGACGGATGCGGGACGACAGCGGCGGTGGCCCGGTGGAGGACGTGGAGGTGCTCGTCTGCCGGAAGTGCCTGATGAAGGGCGGCGCGCGAGCCGGAGGCCTGGACCTGCCGCGCTGGCTCCAAGGCACGCTCACCGAACGCGGCCTGGGAGAGCAGGTCCGCGTGCTCCCCTCCGGCTGCATGAACCAGTGCCCGCGCGGCAAGGTGACCGTGCTCGTCTCCAGCGCCTCCGGCCGCGGCGGCGCCCTGGTGACGGTGGACCCGAGGCTGCATCGAGAGGAGCTGGTACAGCTCGTCGAACGCCAGGCGCGGGGCGAGCCCGCCCGGCAGGCCCCTGTCCCCAGCGACGTGGAGGCGGAGCGTGACGGGGCGACGTAGCCACGCCCGAGCCACCTGGGACGGCGTGTCGTCACGGCGGAAGACGAGCCGGTCCACCACGTACGACACCGCGAGCCCGGACGCCGTGCCCACCGCGTCCCACGCCAGGTCCTTCATCGAGAACGTCGTCCCGCGCCCCAGGTCGTGGAGCTCCTTGCCCACCCCCGCGCCCATCGCGAGCCCCGCGCCGGTGAGCCAGCGCGCGTGAGGGTTGTCGAAGAGCAGCGCGCCACCGGCGTACCCCGCGCCCGCGAGCACGAAACACGCGGCGAAGTGCTTGGGCTTGTCCGGCCCCAACCACGCATCTCCAGACGCGGCGCGCGCGCCGAGAGGGGCCAGGAAGACAAGCAACAGCAGGCTGGACAGCAGGGCATGCAGGCGCATGTCTTTCCCTGTAGCACCACACGACCCGTCAGGGTGCCCTGCCTCTCCGTGAAGGGGCGCGCTGGCGGCTTCATGCGTTTTCGAGACGCGGCCCGAGTCACGGCCTATGCTGGGGACCTCGTGAGTCAACTCGGCCCTGCCTTCACGTTCCAGCGACGAGACCCCCGCCACCCCGGGCTCGACTGCGCGCGCGGGCTCGCGGTGATGGCGATGGTCATTGGCCACACGCTGGACGCGGTGTTGTCGCCAGCCGTGCGTGCGGACGTGTGGGTCCAGCACTACTGGACCTGCCGAGGCATCACCGCGCCCCTGTTCCTGATGGTCGCCGGGTGGGCGGTGGTCGCCGCGCTGGGTTCAAAGCCCACGGCGGCCCGGGACACCTACGGCAAACGGGTGCGCCGCGCGCTGCTGCTCATCTTCCTGGGCTACCTCATGCACTGGCCCGGCTGGTCCACGGTCATCAAGCTGGGGCTGACCGAGGAGATGTTGACGAAGGTGTTCGTCTTCGACGCGCTCCAGTGCATCGGCTTCGCCCTCCTGGCGGGCGCCACGCTGTTGGCGGTGACGCCGGGGCGCTGGGGCCGCACCGTGATGCTGGTGGCGGTGGCGGTGGGCATTCCGCTGGTGAGTTTGAGCGTGCGGGCGATGAGCGAAGGCCTGCCCGGGCCGCTGACCCAGCTCATCGGCACGGGCGGCACCAGCCGCTTCGCCTTCTTCCCCTGGGCCAGCTACTTCTTCGCGGGCGCCGTGGCCGCGAGCCTGCTGGGCACCCTCCGCCCCGGCGTGCCCCAGGGACTGGCGCTGCTGATACTGGGCAGCGGGCTCTTCTGGTTCATGCGCGCGCAGCCCCAGGACTGGGGCCCCGCCAGCGCGTGGCTGGTGGCCTACCGCGTGGGCCAGGGGATGATGGTGCTGGGCGTGGTCAACATCCTGCCGCGCAAGGTCAGCGGCCTGCTGGCGCCCCTGGGCCGCCTGTCGCTGTGGGTCTACGTGCTGCACCTGCCCATCGTGTACGGCTGGTCCAGCTACGCGGGCCTGTCCAGCCGCGTGGGCCCCACCCTGACGCTTCCGGAGGGACTGGGCATCGGCGTGTCGCTGCTGGTGGCGTGCGCCCTGGTGGCCCGCCTCGGGACGTGGCTGAGGGACCAGGCCCGGCCGTGGCGCACCGGCTCCACCACGCTGGAGGCCAGCGTGGGCAGCCTGGGGCCGCGCGGGAGCTGACGTCCGGGCGGCGCGTCAGCTCCGCCTGGGCTCCTCCTCGGTGAACTCGGCGTCCACTTCCGACTGCGGGCCCTGGGGCCGGCGGGCCACGGTGCCGCCGGCGTCCGGCTCCAGGACACCGGTCCGCGGCGACCGCGGCACGGGGCCTCCGGGAAAGGGGCCGCCCCCGGAGGCGTGGAAGCCGCCGCCGAAGGTCGTGACGTGCATCGAGCCGTCGCGCACCTTGCGCTCCAGGGTGCGACGCACGCGCGCGGAGATGAGGCGCCGCACGGGCGGCAGCAGGAGCAACAGCCCCACGACGTCGGTGATGACGCCGGGGATGACGAGCAACACGCCGCCGGCCAGCACCAGCACGCCACTGAGGATGCCCTCCGCGGGCACCTGGCCGCGCGCCATGGACTCACGCCAGTGACGCAGCATCCGCCTGCCCTCCCCTCGGGAGAGCGCGGTGCCCACCAGGCCAGACACCAGCACCCAGGCGAGCGTGGGCATGGGCCCTATCTGCCGGCCAATGACCAGGAGCAGGTAGAGCTCGAGGAACGGCACCACGATGAGGGCGAGGAGGAGGTAGCGGAACACGCTCCCAAGGTAACCCTTCGAGAGGGGCCGTGCCCGTCTTCCGCCACCGCGTCAGCGCCCGCCGAGCTGGCCCACCAGGGAGTCCACCACCAGGTACAGGACCACGAAGATGCCAATGGCGATGAGGACCATGCGCGTGGAGAGCTGGAAGCCTCGGGAGCCCTCCGTCTCCAGCGCGTAGCTGCCCGCGCCCATCGCATCGGGCACGCCGGCCACCTCGCCCGCGTAGCGCGCCGTCCGGATGTACTGCTCCATCACCCCGGCGTCGTCCTTGCTGGTCAGCGAGCGGCCCAGCTGCGGGTCCACCAGCCGGACACCGGCCTCGGAGGCCAGGGCCGCCGCGGCCTCCACGGCCTCGCGCATCAGGTCCGGGCGGTCTGACAGCGGCACGCGCAGCTCGGTGGCCACCACCTGGCCACCCTCACGCAGCTCGCCGATGTCGACGTCGCCGTTCTTGAAGGACCACCTGCGCACGCCATCCTGCCGGGCGACCACACCTCGCTCGGAAAGGAGGGCATCCACCCGCGCCGCCTCGTAGGGCGAGCCCGGCGTCATCGTCTGGAGGAGCAACTCGTATCTCACGCGGGTTGCGAGTATACGCCGCGAACGCCATGTCCACCTCTTCCAAGCCCCCCTCCCCGCGCCGAAACGGCAATCGGCCCTAGGGCC
>NZ_JABXEP010000083.1:0-35401 GCF_013372605.1 Myxococcus sp. AM009 | reverse complement strand
AGCCAGGGCTGGAGGGGTTGGGAAGCCTGAGGCGGGTGGTGTGCAGCGGCGAGGCGCTGAGCGCGGAGCAGGTGAAGAAGGCGTATGCGCGGCTGCCCGCCCCGGTGCGGGTACACAACCTCTACGGCCCGACGGAAGCGGCGGTGGACGTCACGTACTGGCCCTGCCCGCGTGGAGAGGACTTCCACCGGGTGCCCATTGGCCGCCCCGTAGCCAACACGGTGCTGTACGTGCTGGACACGCACGGGCAGCCGACGCCGGTGGGCATTCCCGGCGAGCTGTACATTGGCGGCGTGCAGGTGGGACGCGGCTACTGGCAGCGGCCCCAGTTGACGGCGGAGCGCTTCATCCCGGATGCCTTCAGCGGCACTCCGGGGGCGCGCCTGTACCGCACCGGAGACGTGGCGCGGTGGCTGCCGGACGGCACGCTGGAGTACCTGGGCCGGGCGGACTTCCAGGTGAAGCTGCGCGGCTTCCGCATCGAGCTGGGTGAAGTCGAGGCCGCGCTGCGCACGCATCCCGGCGTGCGCGACGCCGTCGCCATGGTGCGCGAGGAGACGCAAGGGGATGCACGCCTCGTGGCGTACGTCACGGGTGACTCGGCGCCGCTGGAGGCCGAGATACTGCGGGCGCACCTGCTGAAGCAGCTCCCCCAGCACATGGTGCCTACGACCTTCGTTCACCTGGGCGTCCTGCCGCTGACGCCCAGCGGAAAGGTGGACCGCAAGGCCCTCCCCGCCCCCGAGGCGCCCACGGTCCAGCGAGGCCTCTACGTGGCGCCGCGCACGCCGACGGAGGATGCCCTCGCCGAGCTCTTCGCCCAGGTGCTCAGCGTCAGCCGGGTCGGCATCCACGATGGGTTCTTCGAGCTGGGAGGCCACTCCCTGCTGGCCACCCAGGTCGTGGTGCGTGTGCGAACGCGCTTCGGCATCGAGCTCCCGCTGCGCGCCTTCTTCGAGTCCCCCACGGTCGCAGGACTCGCGGCGTACCTGGACGGCCAGAAGAACGCGCCCACGCAGCCCACCGCCGCGGTGCCGGCCCTGACCCACGCGGACCGGCGCGCACCGCTGCCCTTGTCCTTCTCCCAGCAGCGGCTGTGGGTCATCAGTCAGTTGAGCGAATCCGACAGCAGTGCCTACAACCACCCGCTGGCGCTCCAGCTCACGGGTGTGCTGAACCTGCCCTCGCTTCAGCAGAGCTTCGACACGCTGGTCGCGCGCCACGAAGTGCTGCGGACGACGTTCCGCATGGAAGGCGACTCACCCGTCCAGGTCATCCACCCGCCTGCCCAGGTCCCCCTCCAGGTCCTGGACTTGTCGGGTGCGGCCAGCGCCCACCTTCGTGAAGCGGAGACCCTGCGCCGCGTCCAGGAAGAGGTCCAGCGGCCCTTCGACCTGGCGAAGGGCCCGGTGGTCCGCGGCATCCTGATGAAGCAGTCGGCGACGGAGCACGTGCTGGTGGTCAACATGCACCACATCGTCACCGACGGCTGGTCCAACGGAGTGATGGTCCGGGAGATGGCGGCGCTCTACGCCGCCTTCAGGCAGGGACAGCCGTCTCCCCTGCCCGCGCTCCCATTCCAGTACGCGGACTTCGCGGCGTGGCAGCGGAGTTGGCTCCAGGGCCGGGTCCTGGAAGCGCAGCTCGACTACTGGCGCGGGATGCTCGCGGACGCGCCGCCGTACCTGGAGCTCCCCACCGACAAGCCGCGGCCGGAGCAGCCGTCCCTCCAGGGCGCCAACACGCCCATCCAACTGCCGGCGGCCCTGAGCGACGCCGTGGACGCGCTCGCGCTCAAGGAGCGGGCGACGCCCTTCATGGTGTTGCTCTCTGCCTTCCAGGTGTTGCTGAACCGGTACTCCGGACAGGAGGACGTGCTGGTGGGCTCGCCCATCGCCGGCCGTCGTCACGCGCAGACGGAGGGGCTCATCGGCTTCTTCGTCAACACGCTGGTGCTGCGCGCGCGCATCGGTGAGGAGACGACCTTCCGGGAGTTGCTGGCCCAGGTCCGTGACACCACGTTGGGCGCCTACGAGCACCAGGACCTCCCCGTCGAGCGGCTGGTGGAGGCGCTCCGGCCCGCTCGCGAGGAGGGCCGCACGCCGCTGTTCCAGGTGATGTTCGCCCTGCAGAACACGCCGGTCCCCGAGCTGACGCTCCCGGAGCTGTCCCTCCGGGGCTTCGAGTCGAAGCACACCGTCAGCCGCTTCGAGCTGGAGCTGGTCCTGTCCCGCGCGGCCGAGGGCTACCTGGGCGGGCTCGTCTACAGCACCGACCTGTTCGAAGCCGCCACGGCGGAGCGGCTGGTTGCGCACCTCCAGGTCCTGCTGGAAGAGGCCGTGACGTCGCCGGACACCCCCGTCTCCGCGCTGCCGCTCGAAAAGGAGGAGGCGTCGCAGCCGTTGGAGGTGCTGGACGGTCCACGCGAGGCGACCTTCCACGCCCGCGTCGAGGAACAGGCCGCTCGGACGCCCGAGGCTCCCGCCGTGACGCTGGAGGACCAGGTCCTGACATATGCCCAGCTCAACGCGAGGGCCAATCAGCTCGCCGCGCACCTGCGCACGCTGGGCGTGGGCCCCGAGGTCCGCGTGGGCCTGTGCCTGGAGCGCACGCCGGAGGCCATCGTCGCGGTGCTGGCGGTGCTCAAGGCCGGCGGTGCCTTCGTCCCCATCGACCCGGCGTCCCCGGCGCAGCGCAAGTCCTTCGTCCTGAAGGACAGTGACGCGTCCGTCCTGCTCACGCTCCGGCACCTGGCCGAGGCCTGGAAGCCACAGGTCCGGCATCTGGTGTGCCTGGACACCGAGGCGTCGAAGCTGGCGTCACTGCCCACGCGGAACGTCGTGGTGAACGTGCGCGAAGAGCACCTCGCGTACGTCATCTACACGTCTGGCTCCACGGGCACGCCCAAGGGCGTCATGGTGCAGCACCGCTCGTTGCTCGCCATGCACGACGGAACGGCGCAGGCGTTCCAGGCGGTGGGCGCCCCACGGCAGCGGGTCAGCCTCAACGCCCCGCTCCACTTCGACGGCGCGCTCGAACCGCTCGCCCATCTGGCGGACGGACACTGCCTGTGCCTGGTGCCGGAGGAGACGCGGAAGGACCCGGAGGCCATGCTGGCGTGGCTGGGGCAGCAGCGCGTGGACGTGCTGGACTGCACGCCCGCGCAGCTGACACTCCTGCTCCAGGCGGGGCTGCTGGCGCAGGCCCAGGTGCCCTCGCGCATCGTGTGCGCGGGCGAGGCCATGGCGCCCTCACTCTGGAAGCAGTTGGCGAGCACGGACCGCACGACGGCCTTCAATGCCTATGGCCCCACGGAGAGCACGGTCTGCGCCACCACGGCGTCGGTCCGCAACAGCTCCGCGCCCGTGCCTGTCATCGGGCGGCCCATCCAGGGCACGCGTGCGTACGTGCTGGATGCGCGGCTGCGGGTGGCTCCGGCGGGCATCGCGGGCGAGCTCTACCTGTCGGGAGACGGTCTGGCCCGCGGGTACCTGGGACAGCCGCGACTGACGGCGGAGCGCTTCATCCCGGATGCCTTCAGTGGAACGCCG
This sequence comes from Myxococcus sp. AM009, assembly GCF_013372605.1. Classification (NCBI taxonomy): domain Bacteria; kingdom Pseudomonadati; phylum Myxococcota; class Myxococcia; order Myxococcales; family Myxococcaceae; genus Myxococcus; species Myxococcus sp. AM009. Next base: position 31,850 of record NZ_JABXEP010000083.1, on the reverse strand, counting down.
GGTGCCCGCCTCTACCGCACGGGAGACAAGGCGCGGTGGCGGCCTGACGGCACGCTGGAGTACCTGGGCCGGCTCGACTTCCAGGTGAAGCTGCGCGGCTTCCGCATCGAGTTGGGCGAAATCGAAGCCGTGCTGCGGACCCACGACAAGGTCCAGGACGCCGTGGTGCTGGCGCGCGAGGACGTGCCCGGTGACAAGCGGCTCGTGGCCTACGTGGTCGTCGTCGTCGACCCCGAAGCCCCCGTGAGCGCGGAGCAGTTGCGTCAGCACGCCCAGGAGCGGCTGCCGGAGTACATGGTGCCGTCCGCCTTCGTGCTGATGGGCACCTTGCCCCTGACCGCCACCGGCAAGGTGGACCGCAAGGCCCTGCCCGTCCCGGACGTCTCGAACATGGCCGTCAAACGCGAGGTCGAGCCGCCCGCGACGCCCCTGGAGGCCCGGCTGGCGGAGCTCTGGAAGGAGGTGCTGCGCGTCCCCGCGGTGGGCCGCCGCGACAACTTCTTCGAGCTGGGCGGCCACTCCCTGCTGGCCACCCAGGTCGTGGCCCGCCTCCGCGCCGACTTCGACGTGGACCTCAACCTGCGCGCGTTCTTCGCGGCGCCCACCGTGGCCGCGCTCGCGGAGCGGCTGTCGTCCGCCTCATCCGGTCCCCAGCTCCCAGCCCTGACGCAGGCTCGCGGGGACGGGCCGGTGCCGCTCTCCTTCGCGCAGCAGCGGCTGTGGTTCCTGGAGCAACTCCAGCCGGGCAACGCGTCCTACAACATGCCGACGGCGCTGCGTCTGTCGGGGACCTTGGACGCGACCGCCTTGCAGCGGGCCGTGGACGAAATGGTCCGCCGGCATGAGCCGCTCCGCACCACCTTCCAGACCGAGGAGGGCGCACCCCGCCAGGTCATCCACCCGCCGCACGCCGTGGCGGTGGACGCGGTGGACCTCTCCGGCATCCAGGACCGGGCGCAGCGGGAGGCCGAGGCGATGAAGCGCGTCACCGCCGATGCCCGCCGTCCGTTCAACCTGACCGCGGGCCCGCTGCTGCGCGTCACGCTGCTGAAGCTGGCGCCGGCCGAGCACGTGCTGCTGCTGTGCATGCACCACATCATCTCGGATGGTTGGTCCATGGGCGTGCTGGTCCGCGAGGTGACGTCGCTCTACGGCGCCTTCCATGCCGGCCAGCCCGTCACGCTGCCCGAGCTCCCCGTGCAGTACGCCGACTACGCGGTGTGGCAGCGCGGCTGGCTCCAGGGTGACGCGCTGAAGCAGCAGGTCGGCTTCTGGAGAGCGCAGCTCGCCGGTGCGCCGCATGCGCTGGAGCTGCCCACCGACAAGCCGCGCCCGGCGTTCCTCGGCAACCGGGGCGCGTCCGTGCCGGTGCGGCTGTCCCTGGCGCTCAGCCAGGCCGTGGAGGCGCTGGCCCAGCGTGAAGGTGTCACCCCTTTCATGGTGCTGCTGGCGGCGTACCAGGTGCTGTTGAACCGGTACTCGGCACAGGACGACGTGCTGGTGGGCTCGCCCATCGCAGGACGGCACCACGCGCAGACGGAGGGGCTCATCGGCTTCTTCGTGAACACGCTGGTGCTGCGCGCGCGCTTCAGCCGGGAGCTGACCTTCCGCCAGTTGCTGGCGCAAGTGCGCGACACCACCCTGGGCGCCTACGAGCACCAGGACCTCCCCGTCGAGCGGTTGGTGGAGGAGCTCCAGGTCGAGCGCGATACGAGCCGCACCCCGCTCTTCCAGACGCTGTTCACCTTGCAGAACGCGCCCGTCCCCGAGCTCGTGTTGCCCGGCCTGACGGTGAGGCCGGCCGAGGGCGAGGACACGGGCGTGGCCCTGTTCGAGCTGAGCCTGGACCTGCTCCGCGGCGCGGACGGCTTCAGCGGGACGCTCAACTACAGCACCGACCTGTATGAAGCCGGCACGGCCCGGCGGCTGGCGTCGCACTACCCGCGGCTCCTGGAGGGCATCCTGGCCCGGCCGGATGAGCGCGTGGCCGCGCTGCCGTTGATGGTCCCGGAGGAGCGCCGGGCCCTGCTCGAAGCGTCAAACGGCGCTCGGGAGGTGCTGCCCGAGAACGCGCGCGTCCACGCGCTCTTCGAGGCACAGGTGGCGCGCACGCCCGACGCGCTGGCCGTGGTGGCGGGCGCCGAGTCGGTGACGTACCGGGAGCTGGATGCGCGGGCGAATGCGCTGGCCCTCCGCCTACGCGCGGCGGGCGTGGGGCTGGAGCACCGCGTCGCCGTGTGCGTGGAGCGCTCGGTGGAGCTGCTGGTCGCGCTGCTGGGGGTGCTCAAGGCCGGCGGGGCGTACGTGCCGCTAGACGCGGAGTACCCGGCGGAGCGCCTGCGCTTCATGCTGGAGGACAGCGGCGCCCAGGTCATCGTGGCCCGCGCGGCGTTCCGAGCGCGCCTGGGAGAAGCGGAGGGCCGCGTCTGGTTGGACGCGGAGGTGCAGCCTTCTACCGGTGTGATTCAAGCGCCTTTGGTCCCGGTGCCCCCCGAGGCCTCGGCGTACGTGCTCTACACGTCCGGCTCCACGGGTCGTCCCAAGGGCGTGGTCGTCCAGCACCAGTCACTGGTGAACTTCACCCGCGCGGCGTGGACGGCCTTCCCGGTGGCGCCGGGAGACCGGGTGCTCCAGTTCGCCTCCATCAGTTGGGACACGAGCGCGGAGGAAATCTACCCGTGCCTGACGCGCGGCGGGACGCTGGTGCTCCGGACGCCGGACATGCTCGACGAGCCCGGCGCGTTCCTGGCGAAGTGCGAAGCGGCGGGTGTGACGCAGCTCAACCTGCCCACGGCGTTCTGGCACGACGTGACGGCGAGCCTCGAGGCTGGCACCGCCCGCCTTCCCCAGGGACTGAAGTGGGTGGTGACTGGCGGCGAGCGCGTGGCCCCGGAGCGGGTCGCCCAGTGGCGTCGGAGCGTCGGCGCCGAGGTGCCGCTGCTGAACACGTACGGACTCACCGAAGTGACGGCGGTGGCCACGTCCGTGGACCTGTCGTCCACCGGCGCCCGGCAGGCCGAGGGAGCCGAGCGCGAGGTCCCCATTGGCCGGGCCCTGACGAACGTGCGGCTGTACGTGCTGGATCGCGAGCTGGAGCCCGTCCCCCCGGGCGTGCCCGGCGAGCTGTTCATCGGCGGCGGCGGCGTGGCCCGCGGCTACCTGGGGCGGCCGGACCTGACGGCGGAGCGCTTCGTGCCTTCGCCCTTCGTGGAAGGCGAGCGCCTGTACCGGACCGGCGACCTGGCCCGGTGGCGCCGGGACGGGAACCTGGAGTACCTGGGCCGCGGCGACACGCAGGTGAAGGTCCGCGGCGTCCGCATCGAGCCCGGAGAGGTTGAAGCCGCCCTCCGCGCGCACCCGGCGGTCCACGACGCCGTGGTCCAGGTCCGTGAAGACGCCGCTGGCGACAAGCGACTGGTGGCCTACGTCGTACCGTCGTCCGAACCGGAAGCGGCCTCGGTGGAGGCGTCCGCCCTCCGAGAGCACCTGCGCCGGGGCCTCCCGGAGTCCATGGTGCCAGCGGCCTTCGTGTCGCTGAGCGCCCTGCCCCTGACGCCTGGTGGCAAGGTGGACCGGAGGGCCCTCCCGGCGCCGGAGGGCTCGCAGTTGGCGCTCTCTCGTGGCACCGAGCCGCCCGCGACGCCCACGGAGGCCCGGCTGGCGGAGCTCTGGCGGGAGCTGCTGCGAACCCCCACCGTAGGACGGCGCGACAACTTCTTCGAGCTGGGGGGCCACTCCCTGCTGGCCACGCGCGTGGTGGCCCGCATCCGCGCCGACTTCGACGTGGAGTTGAGCCTGCGCGCCTTCTTCGAGTCGCCCACCGTGGCGGGACTCGCGGCGCGTCTGTCCTCCGCCGCCTCCGCCACGCGCCTGCCACCACTCACGCGCGCGCAGGGTGACGGTCCGGCGCCGCTGTCCTTCGCGCAGCAACGCCTGTGGTTCCTGGACCAGCTCCAACCGGGAGACGTGTCCTACAACATGCCGTCCGCGCTCCAGTTGTCCGGCGCCCTGGACGTCGAGGCCCTGCGGCGTGCCGTGAATGCCCTGGTGGAGCGGCACGAAGCGCTCCGCACCACGTTCCAGGCCGAGGCGGGCGAGCCCCGTCAAGTCGTCCTGCCACCGCGCGCGCTGCCGATGACCACGGTGGACCTCTCGGCGCTCCACGGACGGGCGAACCGGGAGTCGGCGGCGCTGAAGCACGCCACGCATGACGCACAACGGCCCTTCGACTTGTCCACGGGGCCGCTGCTCCGCGTCACCTTGCTGAAGCTCGCTCCCACCGAGCATGTGCTGCTGCTCTGCATGCACCACATCATCTCGGACGGCTGGTCCATGGGCGTGCTCATCCGCGAAGTGGCCGCGTTCTACGAGGCCTTCCGGCGCGGCCAGCGCGTCACCCTGCCCGAGCTTCCCGTGCAGTACGCCGACTACGCCGTCTGGCAGCGCGGGTGGATGCAGGGCGAGACGCTGACGCACCACCTGGACTGGTGGAAGGAGCTGCTGGCCGGTGCGCCGCACGCGCTGGAGTTGCCCACCGACAAGCCCCGGCCCGCGGTGCTGAATCACCACGGCGCCGGAGTGCCGGTGCAGCTCCCGCTCGCGCTCAGTCAGTCGCTGGAGGCCCTGGCCCGGCAGGAAGGCGTCACGCCGTTCATGCTGCTGCTCGCGGCCTTCCAGGCGCTCCTGGCCCGTCACTCCGGGCAGGACGACGTGCTGGTGGGCTCGCCCATCGCCGGACGCCGTCAGACGCAGACCGAACCCCTCATCGGCTTCTTCGTGAACACGCTGGTGCTGCGCGCTCGCATCTCCCCGGAGACGACGTTCCGCCAGTTGCTGGCGGAAGTGCGCGACACCACCCTGGGCGCCTACGAGCACCAGGAGGTGCCCTTCGAGCGGTTGGTGGAGGAGCTCCAGCCGTCGCGAGACTTGAGCCGCACGCCGCTGTTCCAGGCCCTCTTCGCCCTGCAGAACGCACCGGCCGGCGAGTTCTCCCTCCCAGAGCTCACCCTGCGAGAGCTGGAGCCGGCCCATGGCATGAGCCGGTTCGAGCTGGAGCTGGCGGCGTCCCGTCTCCCAGAGGGCTACCAGGGCGCGCTCATCTACAGCACGGAGCTGTTCGAGCCCGCCACGGCGGAGCAGTTGGTGGCGCACTTCGAAATGGTGCTCGAAGGCGCCGTGGCCGCGCCGGACGTCCCGGTCTCCACCCTGCCCCTCCACACGGAGGTGGAGCAGCAGCAGTTGCTGGTGGACTGGAACAGCACCGCGTCCGATGTCCCGCGTGGAGGATTCTTCCACACGCGCTTCGAGCAGCAGGTGGCTCGCACGCTCGATGCCCCCGCCGTGGCGCTGGGTGAGCAAGTGCTGTCGTTCACCCAACTCAACGCGAGGGCCAACCAGCTCGCCGCGCACCTGCGCACGCTGGGTGTGGGCCCGGAGGTCCGCGTGGGCCTGTGCCTGGAGCGCACGCCGGAGGCCATCGTCGCGATGCTGGCGGTGCTCAAGGCCGGTGGGGCCTTCGTCCCCATTGACCCGGCGGCCCCGGCGCAGCGCAAGTCCTTCGTCCTGAAGGACAGTGACGCGTCCGTCCTCCTCACCGTCCAGCACCTGGCCGAGCCGTGGCAGCCCCACGTCCAGCACCTGCTGTGTCTGGATGCCGAGGCCTCGACGCTGGCGTCACTGCCCACAGACGAGGTCGCCGTTGAGGTCCGCGGGGAGAATCTCGCGTACGTCATCTACACGTCCGGCTCCACGGGCATGCCCAAGGGCGTCATGGTGCAGCACCAGTCGCTGGCCGCGCTGCATTCGGCCTCGAGCCAGGCGTTCCACGCGGGGCTGGCCCCGGGGCAGCGCTTCAGCCTCAACGCGCCGCTCTACTTCGACGTCAGCATGGACCAGCTCGTGCATCTGGCGGACGGACACTGCCTGTGCCTGGTGCCGGAGGAGACGCGGAAGGACCCGGAGGCCATGCTGACGTGGCTGGGGCAGCAGCGCGTGGACGTGCTGGACTGCACGCCCGCGCAGCTGACGCTCCTGCTTCAGGCGGGGCTGCTGGAGCGGCCCCACGTCCCCGCGAGGATTCTGTGCGCGGGTGAGGCCATGGACCCGTCGCTCTGGAGCCAGTTGGCGAGCACGGAGCGCACGACGGCGTTCAACGCCTACGGCCCCACGGAGAGCACCGTGTACGCCACCTTCGCGAAGGTGCAGCGCAGTCCGAGTCCGGTCCCCGTCATCGGCAAGCCGCTGGCTGGAACGCGGGCGTATGTGCTGGATGCGTGGCAGCAGCTGGCGCTGCTGGGCACCGCGGGCGAGCTCTATCTGGCGGGAGACGGGCTGGCTCGGGGCTACCTGGGGCAGCCACAGCTCACGGCGGAGCGCTTCGTCCCCAACCCGTTCGCGAAGACGCCCGGCGAGCGGCTCTACCGCACGGGAGACAAGGTGCGGTGGCGGCATGACGGCACGCTGGAGTATCTGGGCCGGCTCGACTTCCAGGTGAAGCTGCGCGGCTTCCGCATCGAGCTGGGCGAAGTCGAAGCCGCCCTGCGTGCGCACGACGGGGTCCAGGACGCCGTGGTGCTCGCGCGCGAGGATGTGCCGGGCGACAAGCGGCTCGTCGCCTACGTCGTGGGCGACGGCCTCTCCGCCGATGCCCTGCGCCAGCACCTCCAGCAGCGCCTGCCCGAGTACATGGTGCCCGCGGCCTTCGTGGCGCTGGCGTCTTTGCCGCTCACGCCCAGCGGCAAGGTGGACCGCAAGGCCCTGCCGGCACCGGAGGCCTCGCAGCTCACGCTGACGCGCGACGCCGAGCCCCCGGCGACGCCGGTGGAAGTCCGGCTGGCGGAGGTCTGGAAGGAGCTGCTGCGCGTTCCCACCGTGGGACGGCGCGACAACTTCTTCGAGCTGGGAGGCCACTCCCTGTTGGCCACCCAGGTCGTGGCCCGCCTCCGCGCGGCCTTCGATGTGGAGCTGAGCCTCCGGACCTTCTTCGAGGCCCCCACCGTGGCCGCGCTCGCCGAGCGTCTGGCCTCCGCCACCTCTGGTCCCAGGCTCCCACCCTTGACGCGCGCTGGGAGGGACGGCCAGGTGCCGCTCTCCTTCGCGCAGCAGCGGCTGTGGTTCCTGGACCAGCTCAAGCCGGGGGATGAGTCGTACAACATGCCGTCCGCGTTGCGGTTGTCCGGCGCACTGGACGTCGAGGCCCTGCGGCGCGCCGTGAATGCCCTGGTGGAGCGGCACGAAGCGCTCCGCACCACGTTCCAGTCCGTGGACGGTGAGCCCCGGCAGGTCATCCACCCGCCGCACGCCACGGTGGTGGAGGTGGTGGACCTCTCGGACCTCCAGGGCCGGGCGCAGCGGGACGCGGAGGCGTTGAAGCGCGCCACCCAGGATGCGCGGCAGCCGTTCAAGCTCTCCGAGGGGCCGCTGCTGCGCGTCACCCTGCTGAAGCTGGAGCCGTCCGAGCACGTCTTGCTGCTGTGCCTGCACCACATCGTCTCGGACGGCTGGTCCATGGGCGTGCTGGTCCGTGAGGTGACTTCGCTCTACGAGGCCTTCCAGGCTGGGACACCCGCGGCCCTGCCCGAGCTCCCGGTGCAGTACGCCGACTATGCGGTGTGGCAGCGCGGCTGGCTCCAGGGCGAGACGCTGAAGGCGCAGCTCGGCTGGTGGAAGACGCAACTGGCGGGTGCGCCGCATGCTTTGGAGTTGCACACCGACAAGCCGCGGCCCGCGGTGCTGCGCCACCACGGCGCGGCGGTTCCGGTGCGGCTGACGCACGAGCTCTCCGTGATGTTGGAGGTGCTGGCTCAGCGTGAAGGTGTCACACCCTTCATGTTGTTGCTGGCGGCCTTCCAGGCCGTCCTCGCCCGTCATTCGGGACAGGATGACGTGCTGGTGGGCTCGCCCATCGCCGGCCGGCGCCACGCGGAGACCGAGCCCCTCATCGGATTCTTCGTCAACACACTGGTGCTGCGCGCCCGCGTCACTCCCGCGATGACCTTTCGTCAGTTGCTGGCGGAAGTGCGCGACACCACGCTGGGGGCCTACGAGCACCAGGACGTGCCCTTCGAGCGGCTGGTGGAGGAACTCCAGCCCTCGCGAGACCTGAGCCGCACGCCGCTGTTCCAGGTGATGTTCGCGCTCCAGAACACCCAGGTCCCGGAGCTGGCGTTGCCCAAGCTGGCGGTGCGTCCCGCGGACGTGGACGACTCCGGTGTGACGTTGTTCGAGCTGAGCCTGAACTTGTCACGCGGCCAGGACGGTTACGAAGGGGCGCTGGCCTACAGCACTGAGCTGTTCGAGCGCGCCACGGCGGAGCGGCTGGCCACCCACCTCCAGTTGCTGCTGGAGCGCGCCGTGCTCTCACCGGAGGTGGCCATCGCCACCCTACCCCTCCACACAGAGGTGGAGCAGCAGCAGTTGCTGGTGGACTGGAACAGCACCGCGTCCGACGTCCCGCGTGGCGGGTTCTTCCACACGCGCTTCGAGCAGCAGGTGGCTCGCACGCCCGATGCCCACGCCGTGACACTGGGGACGCAAGCGCTGACGTTTGGCCAGCTCAACGCGAGGGCCAACCAGCTCGCCGCGCACCTGCGCACGCTGGGCGTGGGCCCGGAGGTCCGCGTGGGCCTGTGCCTGGAGCGCACGCCGGACGCCATCGTCGCGGTGCTGGCGGTACTCAAGGCCGGTGGGGCTTTCGTCCCCATCGACCCGGCGGCTCCGGCGCAGCGCAAGTCCTTCGTCCTGAAGGACAGTGACGCGTCCGTCCTCCTCACCGTCCAGCACCTGGCCGAGCCGTGGCAGCCCCAGGTCCAGCACCTGCTGTGTCTGGACACCGAGTCCTCGACGCTGGCGTCACTGCCCACGGACGAGGTCGCCGTTGAGGTCCGCGGGGAGAATCTCGCGTACGTCATCTACACGTCCGGCTCCACGGGCATGCCCAAGGGCGTCATGGTGCAGCACCAGTCGCTGGCCGCGCTGCATTCGGCCTCGAGCCAGGCGTTCCACTCGGGGCTGGCCCCGGGGCAGCGCTTCAGCCTCAACGCACCGCTCTACTTCGACGTCAGCATGGACCAGCTCGTGCATATGGCGGACGGACACTGCCTGTGCCTGGTGCCGGAGGAGACGCGGAAGGACCCGGAGGCCATGCTGACGTGGCTGGGGCAGCAGCGCGTGGACGTGCTGGACTGCACGCCCGCGCAGCTGACGCTCCTGCTTCAGGCGGGGCTGCTGGAGCGGCCCCACATCCCCGCGAGGATTCTGTGCGCGGGTGAGGCCATGGACCCGTCGCTCTGGAGCCAGTTGGCGAGCACGGAGCGCACGACGGCGTTCAACGCCTACGGCCCCACGGAGAGCACCGTGTACGCCACCTTCGCGAAGGTGCGGCGCAGCCCGAGTCCGGTCCCCGTCATCGGCAAGCCGCTGGTGGGAACGCGGGCGTATGTGCTGGATGCGTGGCAGCAGCTGGCGCTGCTGGGCACCGCGGGCGAGCTCTATCTGGCGGGAGACGGGCTGGCTCGGGGCTACCTGGGGCAGCCACAGCTCACGGCGGAGCGCTTCGTCCCCAACCCGTTCGCGAAGACGCCCGGCGAGCGGCTCTACCGCACGGGAGACAAGGTGCGGTGGCGGCATGACGGCACGCTGGAGTATCTGGGCCGGCTCGACTTCCAGGTGAAGCTGCGCGGCTTCCGCATCGAGCTGGGCGAAGTCGAAGCCGCCCTGCGTGCGCACGACGGGGTCCAGGACGCCGTGGTGCTCGCGCGCGAGGATGTGCCGGGCGACAAGCGGCTCGTCGCCTACGTCGTGGGCGACGGCCTCTCCGCCGATGCCCTGCGCCAGCACCTCCAGCAGCGCCTGCCCGAGTACATGGTGCCCGCGGCCTTCGTGGCGCTGGCGTCTTTGCCGCTCACGCCCAGCGGCAAGGTGGACCGCAAGGCCCTGCCCTCTCCCACGTTCGCGGACACTCGGAGCCAGGAGGTCCATGTGGCGCCTCGGGATGCGCTGGAGTTGCGGCTCGTACGTGCCTGGGAGCAGGTGCTCGGCGTGGAGCCCATCAGCGTGCGCTCCAGCTTCTTCGAGCTGGGGGGACACTCGCTGCTGGCCGTGCGGCTCGTCTCGGCCCTGCGCGAGTCCCTGGACCGGCCGCTTCCGCTGGCCGCGCTGTTCCAGGCGCCCACGGTGGAGCAGCTCGCCGACTTGCTGCGTCGCGACGACACCGGCCAGGCGTCACCGCTGGTCCCGTTCGACGCGGGCCGAAGTGGAACGGAGGCTCCGTTCTTCTGCGTGCACCCTGTCGGCGGCAACGTCCTGGCCTACGCGGAGCTGGCCCGGCTGTTGGGGCCGGAGCGTCCGTTCTACGGACTCCAGGCCCAGGGGCTCGACGGAAGCAAGCCTCCGCTGGGCACGGTGGAGGAGATGGCCGCCGCCTACGTGGAGGCCATCCGCGCGGTCCAACCCGCCGGGCCCTACCTGCTGGGCGGCTGGTCCGTGGGCGGCGTCATCGCCTATGAGATGGCGCGCCAGCTTCGCGAGCGGGGAGACGCGGTGGCCCTGCTGGCGCTCATCGACGCCTACACGCCCGCGGCGCTCACCGCCGCCGAGCCCGAGCCCGCCGCCGCGCAAGTCATCGCCGCCTTCGCGAGCGACGTGCTGGGCCTCGAACTCACCGACCTGGCCCCGCCGGACGCGCCCCAGTCGCCCGAGGCCCCGCTGGAGGCGCTCTGGGAAGCCGGCCAGCGCGCGGGCACTTTGCCGCCGGGGATGGAGCCCGCGCACCTGCGGGCCCTGCTTCAGGTGTTCGAGACCAACCTCCGGGCCGCCCGCCGCTACCAGCCGCCCGCGCTGAACCCGGGCCGGGTGTTGCGGCTCCAGGCGACGCAGGGCGCGGAGGGCCTGCCCGAGGACGGTGGGTGGAGGGCGCTGGTGGGCGCCGGACTGGAGCAGCACGCCGTGTCCGGAGACCACTACAGCATGCTGCGCGCCCCGGGGGTCCGCGAGCTGGCGGACCGGCTCCGGAGCGCGCTGAAGCTCACCACCGGGTGAGGAGGAACTCGACGCCCAGGCCCAGCTCCTTGAAGTACTTGGGCGTCCCTCTGATGAGCTGCCGCTCTCCCTCCGTCTTCTTGAGGAGGTAGACCGGCACCGTGAGGCGCACGCCCACCATCTCCGCCAGGTCCACGCCCAGGCGGGCCTCCGGAATCGTCAGCGCCCATTCGTTGGGCTGGGTGAGGTATCCGGCGGACACGCCCAGTCCGGCGCGCCACCGGACGTACGGGCCCAGATCGAGGAACGGAATCGCGCCGGAGAAGCCATCCATGTCGGAGACGCAGTCGATGTAGAGGCCCAGCGAGGCCCAACGGATGCGCGTGTCGTTGGGCACGAGCTGGTCCATGTCCCGCACGCCCAGCCCGGACAACACGGCGCCGAAGCGCCACTCGTTGCGGCTGTAGGCGTAGTCCTCGCGCCCTTGCTCGTAGGCCCCGAACGGCAGCTCCACGCCCACGCCCACGCCTCGCTGGCGCATGGCGCTGAGCGTCCAGACGTGGTGCGGCTTCGAGTAGGTCAGCCACTCATCCAGGAACGCGGAGCCCGCGGGACGGAGTGGAATCTTGAGGTTGCCCTTCTGCTGCGTGACGAGGCTGTGGAAGGCGGTGCCCACGCGCTGGCGGACCGGGATGAGGTCCTCGCGGGTCCCCGTGGCTTCAATGCCCTCCATGACGCCTTCGCTGTACTGGTAGCCCACGTCGCCCAGCACGGTGAGCAGGTCGTCGACCTGTCCCTTCTGGAGCTGTCCCGCCTTCGCCTGCTGCGTCAGGGTGTCGGTGGCCTGGCGCAGCCGCTCCAGCTGCGGCGTCGCCTTGCAATCGCCGCCCACGACGCAACGGAAGCCGGGCGAGTCAATGCCCAGGACGTTCAGCACGCGCACTTCGCGATCCCTCAAGCGCTCCTTGTCGGCGCGAGGCACCAGCAGGTCGACGGCGCGCGTCGAGGTGAGCTGGGTCGACAGGAAGCGGATGGCGTCTTGCATGCCCCGGTAGAAGTCGTGCTCGCGGAAGCGCCGGTCGAAGAAGCCCATCATCGCGAACTGGAACTCCGACGGGAGCACGGACGTGCGGCGCGGAATCTGGATGCGGCCCGACAGATTGATGTCGTGCTCCAGCGTGTTGAGCACGGCGCTGTCGCGCGCGGCGTTCAGCACGTTGCCCATGTACTGGAAGTAGGCCTCGTCCAAGGGGCTGCGGGAGCGCTTCGGCCGCGCGGGCGCTGGCGCCCAGTCCCAGCCGACGGCGTCCTGGTCCAGGTAGACGACGGGGAACCGCTCGCGATTGAGCGTCGTCTCCCGCGACTCGCCGCGCTCCACCCACCGCGAGCCGAGCCGCACCGCCAGGTCCACGGGGTTGTTGTTGAGCACGCCGCCGTCAATGAGCTTGAGGGACTCCAGGGGCCCCCATTGCGTCTCGTTGAAGAAGGAGACCTCGACGGGGACCGGCGGGAACGCCAGCGGAAAGGCCCCGGAGGCCTGCGGGGTGAGCAGCAGGTTCTCCAGGGACACCTCGTGGCCGCCGTCGCCAGTCGGCTGGGCGCCCAGCGCCGGGTAGTACGCGAGCTCCTTGGGCTTCACCCCGATGTGGGGGAACGACGCGCTCACCGCGCCCTCCATGAAGGGCAGCCGGGCGGTGAGCTTCCCTTCGCCCTGCGTCATCACCTGCACGACGAGCTTCTCCGTCACGCGCTTCAGCTTGAACTGGGAGTCGGGTCCGCCCTGCCCGAAGGGCACCTCGCGCCCGCGCAGGTTCGTCACGGTGATGCCGTAGGCGAAGGTGCAGTCCTCCTTGAAGCGGGTCGTCTGGGCCTTCTTCAGGATGAGCTGCAGGGTGTCCTGCATGTGCGGCTCGCTGAAAAGGTGCGTGCCCTGCGCGGGCTCATTCCGCTCTTCGGGGAGCAGCCGCCCCAGGTCGAGCTGGTCGATCCACACGGTCCAGAAGAGGCTCTGCTCTGGCGCCCACGTGGACTGGGCGAACGCCGTGTCACACGAGGCCAGGCCGCCGAGCAGCGCGTTCACCGCCCCCGCCGAGGCGCCCGTCCACACCCGCGGCGCCGGGTTGCCCAGGTCCGCCTGCGCGCCTTCTCGCTGCGCGACGCTCCAGAACCGGACCAGCGTGGAGATGAACCCCGCCTGATACGCGCCCAGGCTGATGCCGCCGCTGACGACCAGGGCCGGCGCGCTGCGCTCCGTCTCCTCGGCCAGCGCGCGGGCCTTGGCGTAGTCCTCGATGTGCGGTGGCAGGTACGGCGTCCCCTCGGGGACGAGCCCGGTGTCCTTCGCGAAGGCGCCACTGTTCGGCGTGACGGGCGGCACCTCGGGGCTCACCGCCGGGACGGGCTCGGTGACAGCGCTGGCCGGCGCTTCGGCTTCGGCCGGCGCCGCTGGCACATCGGGCGGCGCTTCGGCTCCGGCCGGTGCCGCTGGCACATCGGGCGGCGCGGCAGGTGGGGCCTCCGCCGCCCCCATTCCGGCGGACGAGGGGGCGCCCTCGGCCTCGGAGGGGGCCAGGGGGACGGCTTGCGCCTGCGCGGTGCTCGTCGCTGCGAGCAGGACCACGGTACAGGCACGAAGAAGAGTCTTGGGCATTCGCAGGGCTCGGATGAAGGTCGACGTTGAGGCTATCCCTCAATCCTGACCCTGATCCCGGAAGCCCGGCAACCACGGAAGACGCCGGGGAAGCGGTCGTCCCCGGCAGCCTTTGTTCGAAGGCCTACGACTTCTGCAGCTCGTGCGAGCTGTCGGCGGCGGCCTGCTCCGGCGCCGCGACGAACAGGGCGTCGCCCGTGCTGGACACCTGGGGGCGCAGCGGCACGGCCACTGAGTCGTGGACCAGCGCGGGCACCGCCACGGGCTCCACGACGGCGGTGGCCTGGGCGCGCTGCGCGGCCTGCCGGCGGCGCCACACGAAGTAGCCGATGGCGGCCACGGCCAGCACGCCCATGACGGCGAACTGCCCTTCCTTGAACTTGGAGATCATCGTGTCCAGCTCGCCACCGAAGTGGAAGCCGAGCCAGATGAACACGGGCGCGGACAACAGCGCCGCCAGGCCATCCCAGAAGATGAAGCGCCAGTAGGACATGCCCACGGAGCCCGCGGTGAAGTACGTCACGGCGCGCACGCCCGGCATGAAGCGGGCGATGCAGACAATCTTCTGGCCGTGCTTGACGAAGAGACCTTCCACCTTCGCGCGTTTCTCGGGAGTGACGATGCGGGCGAAGAAGCCGCCGCTGCCCTCACGTCCCAGCTTCCCGCCCAGCCGGCGGCCCGCGAGGTAGATGAGGCTGTCCCCGACGAGGATGCCCGCGAAGCCGACCACCATCATCACCGACAGGTTGGCGGCCCCCTTGTGGGCCAGGAAGCCCCCGAGGATGAGGGAGATGTCCTCCGGGAGAGGAACACCCAGACCGCAGGCCACCAGGATGCCGAACACGGTGGCATAGGCAAAGAAGCCCTGCGAGTCGCCGAGGAGGTTGGTGAGAATTTCTTGCACGCGTCGTCCTGTCCGTTCACGTCCGAAGGGCCCGCCCCGGCATTCACCTGAGGCCGCCCCTCTAGCGCCCAGACATCAACCGGGCGCGGGTCGTCAAAACTCCGGGTCCAACAAGGGGAATCGCCTCCCCCCTTCTTATTCTCCGACCGCAGCCTCCCGCTGCCCCACTGTCCCAACGTCGCGCAGCCCCTTCGGGCAGCCTGCCCACCTGGGTGCCAATCGTCCAGGAGGCCCATGCCGCCCTGGCCCGCCCCGCGCGACGAGGTGGGAACTCCAGCCACCAGGCCCTACCCCGACCCGCACAGCCAGGGCCGCCGAGCAGCTTAACCACCGCCCGCCCGAATGGCGCCTCCATCGGCTCAGGCCGCGGGGGCTTTTCGAATCAGCGTGCGCAGCATGTCCCGGTTGTCGCGGGCCTTCTGGCCGAAGTGCGCGACGATGCCCATCAGCAGCTTCACGCAGGCTTGCGGCTTGCTAGCCAGGAGTTTCTGGAAATCCGCGGCGCGAATCTCCAGGGCCGACACGTCGGTGACGGCGGTGGCGGTGCACAGCCGCTCACCCTTCTGCACCAGGGCCAGCTCACCCAGGGGCTCGCCGGAGCCGACCTCACCCAGGGACACGTCCTCGCCCGCGGCGCTCCTGGCGCTCAGGCGCACGGTACCCTCACCGACGATGAGGAGAGACTCCCCCGTCTTGCCTTCGGCGAAGAGCGCGGTTCCTTTGGGGAACGCCCGCGCGACGGCGACCCCGGCGAAGATCTGGATGCCGGTGTCCGTGAAACCCTTGAACAGCGGACACGCCTTGAGCGTTGTGGCAGGCACGAGAGCCATGCATGTGCTCCTAACACGCCCAGCGTAGGCTCGCGAGCGACTCAGCGGGCCGTGTGGTACTCGGCCGCGAGCAGCACGTAGTGCTGGGCGGACATCAAGAGGAACTCACGCTCCGCCTCGGTGATGGGGCGCTTCACCCGGCCCGGAGAGCCCACCACCAGTGAGCCCGGCGGAACCTTCGTGCCCGGCGTCAGCAGGGCCCCCGCGCCGATGATGCAGTCGTCCCCCACCTCCGCGTCATCCATGACGGTGGCGCCCATGCCCACCAGCACCCGGTTGCCGATGGTGCACCCATGGAGGATGACGTGGTGCCCCACCGTCACGTCGTCCCCCACCGTGGTGGCGGACCTGCCGCTGGTGACGTGAACCAGGGAGAGGTCCTGCACGTTGGTGCGCTTCCCGATGCGGATGGGATTCACGTCCCCGCGCAGCACGCAGTTGAACCAGATGGAGGAGTCCTCCCCCACCTCGATGTCGCCCACGAGCTGGGCGGAGTCGTCCACGAAGCAGCCCGGGTGGACGCGGGGGGACATTCCTCGGAACGTTCTCAGCGGCATGGCGCTACGCCTCCGCGACGACGTGGAGCGGCGCCTCGGCCAGGGGCACCGGCAGCGGCTCCACCGTGGGGGGCTTGAGCAGGGCCACCTGCTTGCCCGCGAGCTGGTTGGGGGTGGCGCGCTCCACCTTCACCGTCACGAAGGCGCCCGCGGGGGCGTCCCCTTCGAAGTTGACGGTGCGGTTCTCCGGCGTGCGGCCAAAGCGCTTGGTGGCGTCGTAGCGCGAGTGCCCCTCCACCATGACCTCCACCTCCGAGCCCACGAGCGCCGCGGTGATTTCGCCGCTGATGCGCCGCTGCAGCTTCTGCAGCCGCTCCAGGCGGGCGATCTTCACCTCGTGCGGCACCGGGCCCCAGTCCTTCTCGCGCAGGGCCGCGCCCGTCTTGGGCCGCGGGCTGTAGACGAAGGAGAACTGGTTGTCGTAGCGGACCTGCTCGGTGAGCTGCATCGTCAGCTCGAACTCCTCCTCGGTCTCCCCGGGGAAGCCGACGATGATGTCCGTGGTGACGGCGATGCCCGGCCGCGCCTCGCGCAGCTTCGCCAGGCGCTCCAGGTACTGCACCACCGTGTAGTCGCGGCGCATCATCTTCAGGATGCGGTCGCTGCCACACTGCACCGGCAGGTGGAAGTGCGGGGTGATCTTCGGCTGGACGCGGAAGGCTTCGATCAGCTCGTCGGACAAGTCGTGCGGGTGGCTGGTGGTGAAGCGCACGCGCTCGATGCCGGGGACCTCCGCGGTGCGCAGCAGCAACTGCGCGAAGGAGATGCCGCCCGCGTAGGAGTTCACGTTCTGGCCGATGAGCGTCACCTCGCGCACGCCGACCTTGGCCAGGTCCGCCACCTCGACGAGCACGTCCGGGAACGCCCGGCTCACCTCGCGGCCGCGCGTGTGCGGCACGATGCAGAACGAGCAGACGTTGTCGCAGCCCTTCATCACCGTGACGAACTCGGTGACCTTGCCGCGGGACGTCTCCGGGTCGGCGCGCGGGAAGACGTACTCCTCCGAGTTCACGAAGGCCGTCTCCACCACCCGCGCCCGCTCCGCGGACACCCGGCCGATGATGTCCGGCAGGCGCGCGATGTTGTCGGGGCCGAAGACGAAGTCCAGGTACGGCACCTTCTTGAGGAGCTTGTCCTTCTCCTGCTGCGCCACGCACCCGCCCACGCCAATCAGCGCGCCGCGGCTGGCCTTCACCGGCTTGTACCGCCCCAGGGCGGACAGCATCTTGTCCTCCGCCTTCTCCCGGATGGAGCAGGTGTTGAGGATGATGAGGTCGGCGTTGTCCGGCACCGGCGTCGGCGCGTAGGACATCTGGCTCAACACCTCGCTCATGCGGAGCGAGTCGTTGACGTTCATCTGGCAGCCGAAGGTGTGGATGAAATAGCGCTTCATGGAAGAACCCTGAGCAAGTACGTGCCCTTATCCGATGGCCGGACGCGGAATGCAACCGGCCGCCCGCCCGCCTTCATCCCCGGCTGAGCAGGTGCGTCAGGCGGGTGTGCAGGTCCACCAGCTCCGCCTCGCGGGCCCGGAGCAGCACCAGGGCGTCCTCGCCGTAACGCCGCGCCAGGGCATCGGTTTCGCGCTCCTTCTTGACCAGCTCGTCCTGGATGCGGCCCGTGAGCTCGTCCGCCGCGCCGCCCTGGAGCTGCCCCAGCTTGTCCTGGAGCTTGCGGACCGCCCAGCGCCGCCCGCCGAAGGCTCGCAGCAACGCGCTGCCCTGCTCCGCTGTCTTGGCGTCCAACCCCGACGCGGCCAGGGCCTCGGTGTGGGCCTGGGCCAGGGTCTCCGTCCCCTGCCCGGAGGCGTGGGCGAGGTAGGTCTGCTGGTAGCAGACCAGGGCGTCGAGCATCGCCGCGTCCAGCGGGGGCGCGGCCCAGCGCAAGGTGCGGTCGTCGGCGGCGGTGAGGTCCGTGGATGGCTCCCGGTTGGGGACGTCCTGGAAGCCGTTGTCGTCGAAGAGGAAGGAAGCCATGGGGAGGTGCCTTGGGAGGGATGGGCCCGGGACTACGCGGGCACGAGCTGGTCGGCGATCCGGGTCAGGTCCGCCACGGAGGTGACGACGACGGCCTGGTGACAGTGCTTCTCGTAGGTGAGCATCTCACTGTCGCCAATGCCCCAGTTGCCACGCTCCTCGGGGCAGATCCACAAGAGCCGCTTCGCCTTGCGGCGCAGGTCCTTGAGGGCCCAGGCGTTGTTCGCGTTGTAGTTGTTCCGCCCGTCGCCAATCACCATGACGGTGGTGCGGCGGGTGATGCTTCCCAGGTGGTCCCGGCTGAAGTCGGCCAGGGCGCGGCCGTAGTTGGAGTTCGCGCTCAGGGACACCGTCTTGCCCGCGGTGGCCATGTCGATGGCGGCGTCCACGTCCAGGTCCTTGAAGTACTGCGTCACCTCGCCCACGTCGGACACGAAGACGAACGAGCGCACGCGGACGAAGAGCGACTGCATCGTGTGCATGAACAGCAGCATCATCCGCGACGCCTGCCGCACGGAGTCGGACACGTCGCAGAGCACCACCAGCTCCGGGCGCTCCGGGCGGCGGCTGCGGAACTGGGGCACCATGGGCACCCCGCCCCACGGCAGGTTCCGGCGCAGGGTGCGCCGCACGTTGAGGGCGCCCTTGCGGTGCGAGCGCTGCTTCCGGATGAGCCGGCTGCGCAGCTTCTCCGCCAGGGTGCGCACGGCGGACTCCATCTGGTCCACCTCCGCCTGGGTGAGCAGGTGCAGCGGCTTGTCCGCGGCGGTGTCGGTGCGGCGGCGGATGCGGGCCTCCGCCTGGCGCTTCACCTCCTGGCGCGCGGCGTCCTCGATCTTCCGCATCGCGGCGGCGACATGGCGCGAGACAATCTCCACCCCTTCCGGCGTGAGGCCCCGGGAGCGCAGCTCGTCCTCGAGCGACTTCATGTCGTTCCGGGCCTTGTCCGCCCCGGCCGCCGCCAGCATGCGCCGGGAGAAGAAGCCCGACTGGAGCGGGCTCTCCATCCGCGACAGGTCGAGCTGCAGCGAGGCCATCCGGAAGATCTGCGCCAGCCGGGCCCGGTCTCCCATCAGCACGGCCTGGGCCAGGGGCGACATCTCCGGGAGGAGCTGGTGCATCTGGATGAGGACCATCTTCAGCAGGTCGCCCTCCAGGTAGCCCTCCTCTTCCAGTTGCTGCGCCAGCGACTTGTCGATGGCCTCGAACGTCCGCGCCGCGCCGGAGAAGTAGAACTCGAAGGCCCGGTTGAAGGTGTCCACGTCCAGCTCGCGCTTCACCAGCGTGGTGCGGAGCACCGAACGGAACAGGCTCCGGTCCTTGAGGCCTACCTCGGACGTGGCGCGCAGCGCGTCCTGGACCTCGGACGTACTGACACGCACACCGTTCTGGCGGAGGACTTCGGCGAACTCGACGATGCGGGCATCCACGCAACCATCATGTCCGGGGACGGCCCGCGCGCAATCGGGAATGCACGACCATGAAGCAAGTGGACGCCTGCCTCCCTGGTACACGCGGTGTAATCACTAAAATTTACTGAATTTCGGATTATTCTTACTTGTGTCCAGAGTGAACGCCGCTGCGCTCCCCTATCGGCCTGCTCAGCGCGACAAAGACTGGTGGTACGTGTTGGCGCTGTTCAGGCCGACCGCTCGAAGGACATCACGGCCTCGACGTGATGCGTCTGAGGGAACATGTCGACCACCTGGAGGGCCAGGGGCTTGTAGCCCGCGGCGACCAGGCCCGCGGCGTCCCGAGCCAGGGACGCCGGATCACACGCCACGTACACCACGCGGCGCACGCCCAGGGCCGTCATCCACTTCGCCAGGCCCGGGGCGCCCGCGCGCGGCGGGTCCGCGAGGCACACGTCGAAGCGGCGCTGTTCAGCCACCAGCCCGTCGCACACCTTGCGGGCGTCACCCTGGATGAAGCGCACATTCGTCACCCCGCCCTCCCGAGCACTCCGCTGGGCCAGCTCCACGCCCACGGGGGAGGACTCCACGCCCAGCACGGACGCGGCGGTCCCGGCCAGGGGGAAGGTGAAGTTGCCGTTGCCCGAATAGAGCTCCAGCACGGTGTCGGACTCTCGGGCTCCCAGCTCGTACACGGCCGAGGTCACCAGCCCCACATTGGCCTCGGCATGGGCCTGGGCGAAGGCATCCGGTCGCAGGTACAGGGGGACCTCCGGCCGCAGCGGTGAGCAGGCGCGCAGCGCGGGCTTGCCCAGGAGCCTGGCCGAGCCTTCCTTCGGCACCAGCACCGCCCCCTCCAGCCGCAGGGCGCGCACGGCCGCCTCGGCGGCCTCCAGGTGGCGCGCCGTCACCGGGCCGCTGAGCTTCACGGCGAACGCGGCCTTGTCCCCTTCCGCCAGCAGCAGCACATCCTCGGTGTCCTTCGCCAGGGGCTTGAGCAGCGGAGCCAACTGGCCGGGAAGCGCGGTGAGCACGGGCGTGAGCGCGCCACAGCGTTCCACGGGCACGCGCTCGTGGCTGCGCCGGCCGAAGTATCCCAGCGCCCCCTTGCCCGCGGGATGCAGCACCGCGCGGCGCCGGTAGCCCCAGTCGCGAGGCGCCACCAGCAGCGGACGCACGGTGAAGCGGTCCCGAGCCAGGTGGCCCAGGTGCTCCAGCGTCGACAGGACGATCTCCTGCTTCGCGGCGCGCTGGGCGGGCTCGGCCAGCCCCAGCCAGTCACAGCCTCCGCAGTCGGACGCGTACACGCAGGGCGCGTCACGCCGGTCCGGGCCTGGAGACACCACCTGCCGGAGGATTCCGCGCAGCACGCGGCCTTGCGTCTCCAGGTGGACGCGCACGGTGTCACCCGGGAAGGTCCCCGGGACGAAGACGGTGCGCCCCTGCCAGGAGGCCACGCCTTCGCCGAGCTGGCCGAGGCGCTCGACAGTCAGTTGGACGGGAAGTTCAGGGAGCGGCAGCATTCAGGCGCTACTCGGGCGGGAGTTCCGAGCGCAGGCGCTCCACGAACTCCTCGATACGCGTTCGCTTGTCTTCATCAACGTCCAGGAACTCCACCGCCATCCCTGGGGACTGGGGCGCGGGCACGCCCACGGCATTGGTGCGCGTCACCCGCCCCTTCAGCTCCACGGGGAAGTGCGCGCCGGGAAGCGTCACCAACAGGCGCACCACCGTGTCCACGGACAGCGGCTTGTCGGTGTTGATGTACAGGCCACCCTTCGACAGGTTCACCGCCCAGTCGGTGACGAAGCCGGAGACGCTGCGGTAGGCCACCGGCAGCTCGTACTCCAGACGGGGCGCGCGGGGATGAGGGGTCGAGGTGTCGGGACTGTCTGCCATGGGAAGCGCTCCGCCGCGGGATTCGTACAACGCCCGCGGCGGCGCACCTTAACCCCACACGCTCAGACTTTCATCTCACGGACGTCGGGGGCCACCGTCAGCTTCGGCTCGGTGAGCTTCTGCACCTGCTCCACCGTCACGCCGGGGGCCACCTCGCGCAGGATGAGCCCCTGCGGCGTCACGTCGATGTACGCGTGGTCCGTGACGATGTGGTGGATGCACTTGAGGCCCGTCAGCGGCAGCGAGCACTTCTTGAGGATCTTGGGCTTGCCGTCCTTGTTGGCGTGCTCCATGGCCACGAAGATGCGCTGGGCCCCGACGGCCAGGTCCATGGCGCCGCCCATGCCCTTGATCATCTTCCCGGGGATCATCCAGTTGGCCAGGTCGCCTTCTTCGCTGACCTCCATGGCGCCCAGCACGGCCATGTCGATGTGGCCGCCGCGGATCATCCCGAACGACAGCGCCGAGTCGAAGAACGCGGCGCCGGGCACCGCCGTCACCGTCTCCTTGCCGGCGTTGATGAGGTCGGGGTCCTCCTGGCCCTCCACGGGCCAGGGGCCAATGCCCAGCAGGCCGTTCTCCGACTGGAGCACGATGTCCATGCCCGGCGGGATGTAGTTGGCCACCAGGGTGGGCATGCCGATACCCAGGTTGACGTAGAAGCCGTCCCGCAGCTCCTGGGCGATGCGCTGTGCAATCTGTTCACGAGTCAGTGGCATGGCTGGGCTCCTCAGGCCGACTTGCGGACGGTGCGCCGCTCGATCCACTTCTGGAGGTTCTTCGCCTGGATGATGCGCTTCACGAAGATGCTCGGGATGTGCACCAGGTCCGGGTCCAGCTCACCGGGCTCCACGATGTGCTCCGCCTCGACGATGGTGACCTTGGCCGCCATGCACATCATCGGGGAGAAGTTCCGCGCCGTCTTGCGGAACACCAGGTTGCCCCAGCGGTCCGCCTTCCACGCGCGGACGATGGCGAAGTCCGCCTTCAGCGGCGTCTCCAGCACGTGCGGCCGCCCGTCGATGACGCGCGTCTCCTTCCCTTCGGCCACCTGGGTGCCGGCGCCCGTCGGGGTGAAGAAGCCGCCAATGCCGCAGCCGCCCGCGCGGATGCGCTCGGCCAGGGTGCCCTGCGGGGTCAGCTCCACCTCCAGCTCACCGGAGAGGAACTGCCGCTCGAACTCCTTGTTCTCTCCCACGTAGCTGGACACCATCTTCTTCACCTGCTTGTTCTGAAGCAGGATTCCGAGCCCCAGCTCGGTGGTGCCGCAGTTGTTGGAGATGATGGTGAGGTCCTTCACGTTCTTCCGGTGAAGTGCCTCGATGAGATTCTCCGGGTTGCCGCACAGCCCGAAGCCGCCGCTCATGAGCGTGCAGCCGTCTGGGATGTCGGCGACCGCCTCGTCCGCGTTCGCGTAGACCTTGTTCATCCGCCCTCCCGCACGTGCGAACGGGGTGAAGGCCCTTCTCAGGCCCCCACCCCGTGTCCCTCCCCTATCGGGAGAGGAAGTTCAGCGCTCCACCATCAGCGCGATGCCCTCGCCACCGCCAATGCACAGCGACGCGACGCCGCGCTTCTTGTCCAGGTCCTTCATCGTCTGCAGCAGCGTCACCAGCACGCGCGCGCCGGACGCGCCAATCGGGTGGCCCAGCGCCACCGCGCCGCCGCGCACGTTCACCTTCGACACGTCCAGGCCGAGCAGCCGGTTGTTCGCGATGGACACCACCGCGAACGCCTCGTTGATCTCCCAGAGGTCCACGTCACCCGCGCTGACGCCCTTCTGGGTCAGCAGCTTGTTGATGGCGTCCGTGGGGGCGATGGTGAACTCCACCGGCTTGCGCGCCGCCTGGGCGTAGCCCGTGATGCGGCCCAGGATGGTGCGGCCCTCGGCCTTCGCGCGCTCCTCGCTCATCAGCACCAGCGCCGCGGCGCCGTCGTTGATGGAGGACGCGTTGGCGGCCGTCACCGTGCCGTCCTTCTTGAACACCGGCTTCAGGCCCGGAATCTTCTCCGGCTTCGCGTTGCGGGGACCCTCGTCGTCGGAGACGGTGACGACGTCCTCCGGCTTCTTGCCGGGAATCTGGACCGGGACGATCTCCGCCTTGAACAGGCCGTCCTTCTGGGACTGGATGGCGCGGCGCGTGGACTCCAGCGCGTACTCGTCCTGCTGCGAGCGGCTGATGTCCTGCGTCGTGGCGCACGCCTCGGCGCAGAGGCCCATGTGGACGTTGCCGTACACGTCCCAGAGGCCGTCGTGGATCATCGCGTCCTTGAACTCCACGTTGCCCATGCGCGCGCCGCCACGCATCGTGTGGCTGATGTAGGGCGCGTTGCTCATGGACTCCATACCGCCCACCACGACGACGTCCGCCTCACCCAGGGCAATGGCCTGCGCGCCCGCGCTGACGGCCTTGAGGCCGGAGCCACAGACCTTGTTGAGCGTGGTGGCGGGGACCGTCTCAGGCAGACCGGCGAAGATGGCCGCCTGGCGAGCGGGCGCCTGGCCGACGCCGGCGGTGAGCACGCAGCCCAGGATGACTTCCTGCACGGCCTCGGGCTTCACGCCCGCGCGCTCCAGCGCCGCCTTGATGGCGATCGCGCCCAGCTGCGGGGCCGTCAGCTTGGCGAGCGCGCCCTGAAAGGCACCAATGGGGGTACGGGCCGCGCCCACGATGACGACGTCACGAGCCATGAAAACTGCCTCCTCTTGAGGATGTGCGGATGACCTTCGATAACAGCGTCGGTGGCCCTTATCACCGGCCACTTCACCGAGTTCAAGCATCGTTGCTCGCCACACGACTGGGAGCGTCCACTGCGCACGACGCAACGCGCCAGCTCTCGTAACCGTTTGAAGTCACGAGGCCTGGCGGCTCGGACCCCACGCCCCTGCCCGCCCGACCGGTCGGACGGTTTCTACCGGGCGTGCCAGGTGACCAGCGACATGTCTGCTCCGCTCGTGGTGAAGACCGCGCCATCTCCGCGCCACGAGGCGCCCAGGACCAGGCTGTCGTGAGCGCCCAGGACGCTGTGTGAGAGATGCCCGGTCTCCAGGACCTGCCACTGGAAGACGAGCCGCTCCGTGCCGCCGCCGGCGAAGGAGGTGCCGGCCGGGTGCCACGCGAGGGCAAGCTGGGTGGTCCAGGTGGGGGTCTCCGCGATGACAGCGCCCGTCTCCACGTCCAGCACGGACACCCCGCGCCTGTCGCTACAGGCCAGCCGGGTTCCATCCGGGCTGAGCACCGCGGTGGACAGGAGCTCCCAGGCGGACTCCACGCGTCGGAGCGCGCCGGACGGGAGGTTCCAGATATCCCAGGCCGCGTGGGAGTAGACGATGATCAGCGACGCTCCATCCTGCGTCCATCCCAGCCCCACGACCGGGCCGTCTGTCTCTGGGATTCGGAGCAACTCCACGCCCGAGGCGACATCCCAGACCTGGATGCTGGTCCCCTTCCCGGTGAGGAACACCGTCGCGCCCACGCTCGCCAGGGTGCGTCCATCCGGGCTCAACGCGACGTGGTCTACCTCCAGGGGCCGCTCCCGGGGGCCCATCATCATCTGGAGCGGCGGTTGTGCCAGGCGGCCCTGTTCGACGTCCCAGAGGCAGATGCGTCCATCCGTTCCTCCCGACGCGAGCCGCGTGCCGCTGGCGTTCCAGGCCAACGAACGGACATGGTTGCCATCATGTCCGTCCAGGGTGGCGATGGCCCGGCCCGTCGTCCCCCAGAGCCGGACCTTGCCGTCGTGCCCCGCGGAAGCGAGCCGGTCCCCTGCGGGACTCCACGCCGTGGCGGCCACCTCCGACGTGTGCGCCAGCAACTCGTTGCGCGACAGCCGTGCTTGCGGTGCATCCACGCTGAAGATGGACACCGACGCGGGCTCGCTCTCCACCGCCACGAATGACTCCTGTCGCGGGTGGAAGCGCACGGCGCTGTAGCCCAGCGCGCTCAGCGGGTTGCGTGGCACCTCGGAGCCTTCCGCCACCACCACGCCGGTGGTGACGTTCAAGACCGTCAGCGAGTGGAGCGCGTCCACCAGGACGAGCCAGTTCTTCGTCGGGCTCCAGTCCATGCGGGACGACGTGCTCCACGAACCGAACCACGAGGCCTGGAGCGCATGGGTCACCGTGTCGTACACACGGACATTCCGGTAGCTCCCCACCGCGTAGCGCTCACCCTCGGGGCTCCAGGCGAAGCTATCCGCGTTGACCACTTCCTGAACTTGCACCCAGGGATCCAACGTGTGGATCTCCACCTGTTCGCCCTGCACCTCGAGCGCGATCCTCGCGCCATCCGGGCTCCAATGGATGCGCCGAACCGTGCGAGCCGTCCGCAAGGGCGTGCGGCGCTCCGCCCCCGTGGAGGCGGACCAGAAGCGAACCTCCGCGCCGCCCTCCCCCAGGTTGCTGACGCTGGCCAGCTCGTCTCCTTGCGCGGACCAGGTCACCCCCACCACCGTCCCCTCATGGGCGCTCCACGTCTGGCGGAACGCCTCGGTCGCCGGATCAATCAGGCCCAACCGCCCATCCTCAAGCCCAACAGCCAGGTCCTCATACCGCGGCCCCCAGGACACCGAGCGCATGTCGACGGCGTCCATGCGGAGCACGCGGGCGACATGCCCGAGCCCCGCATTCCAGATGCGCAGGCGGCCACCCTCGTTCCTTCGGTCCAACACGGCGAGCAGCCAGCCCTCGGGGCCCCACGTCGCGTCGGTCGGGTGGTAGGCCCCCGTCTGGCGCCACTCCGCGGCATGCGCCTCCAGACGGGCAAACCCCGCACCACAGTGGCGGTTGTGCTCGACCTGGAAGACGCCGGGCGCGGCCTCGGTACCGCAGCGGAGCATTCCCGCGAAGCGCCAGCCAGGCTGCGGTTCCACTGACAGAGACACATGGGTTCCTACGTCGAAGCGCGCGCTGCAGGTGGTGGGGCAGTCGATTCCGCCAGGCGTGCTCGTCACGCGCCCCTGGCCGAAGAGCTCCACCTTGAACTCCCGCTTCCCGTCGTCCGGCGGCGGCGGCCGTTGCACACGGAAGGGCACCTGCTCGGACCACGCCCCCAACTGCCCATGCGTATCAACGGCGCGGCAGCGGGCCGTGAACTCCCCCACGGCCTGGAAGGTGGGCGTCACGTCGCCGGCCGTGCCGCTGGGAACGCGGGGAGTCATCCCGACTTCGGCCCGCGCGCGCCCCCAGTCGAACACGTAGAGCAGCGCGTCACCGTCCGGATCCTCGGCGATGCACCGGAAATGTCCCGCCTCTCCCTGCGTGAACTGCGCGACGGAGACCTCGATGCGCGCCGAGCCCGGGGGCTGGGACGCAGAGGGGTCCGGGGGGCTTCCACCCGAACACGCGAACACCGCACTCAACGTGAGCGCATAGGCCAGTCCGGAGCAGAGGCCCCGGCACAAAGTACGAGCAACCATGGAATTGTCCCCCACGCGCTCGGCCCCGATACGCGTAGGACCCTGCTTAGCGCCCGGCCTGACTCCAAGTCAAAGCCGTCCCAGCGGCGCGAGCCCGCACCGGGACGGAGATGCCCCGAAACGGCAACGGCCGGGCCCCCTCTTCGGGAACCCGGCCGTCTCGCCGTGTGGGCGCGTGCGGCTGAAGACTACTTCTTCAGCTTGCTCGCCATCACGTCGCCGAGGCGCGCCTTCGAGCCTTCCGCCTGCTTGCGGAGGTACTCGCGGTAGTCCTCGCCCTCGCCGATCAGCGCCTTCATCGACAGCGCGACCTTCCGGTCCGGGGTGTTGATGTCGATGATCTTCACCTCGACATCCTGCGCCTCCTGCACCACGTCACGCGGGTTCTCGACACGCTCCTCCTTCAGCTCGGAGACGTGGACGAGGCCCTCGATGCCCGGCTCGATCTCCACGAACGCGCCGAAGTCGGTGACCTTGGTGACCTTGCCCTTCACGCGGCTGCCCACGGGCAGGCGCTCGGACAGCGTCTCCCAGGGGTCCGGCTGGAGCTGCTTGATGCCCAGGCTGAAGCGCTCGTTCTCGACGTCGATGTTGAGCACCACCGCCTCGACCTCGTCGCCCTTCTTGAACATCTCGCCCGGGTGCTTGATGCGCACCGTCCAGGAGATGTCGGAGACGTGCACCAGGCCGTCCACGCCCTCCTCGACGCCGACGAACACGCCGAAGTCGGTGACGTTGCGGATCTGACCCTTGATGACGGAGCCGATCGGGTACTTGTCCTCGAGCAGCGTCCAGGGGTTCTGCTCGATCTGCTTCATGCCCAGCGCGATGCGCTTGGCCTTCGGATCGATGTCCAGGACGACGGCCTCCACCTCCTGGCCGACCTCCAGGATCTTGGACGGGTGCTTGAGGCGCTTGGTCCAGGACATCTCGGACACGTGCACCAGACCCTCGACGCCCTGCTCGATCTCGATGAACGCGCCGTAGTCCGTGATGGACACGACCTTGCCGCGCACGCGGGTGCCGACCGGGTACTTCTCGTCGGCGCGGTGCCACGGGTCCTCCTGGATCTGCTTCAGGCCCAGGCTGACGCGCTCCTGCGTCGGGTCGAACTTGAGGACGACGACGCGGACCTCGTCACCCACGTTGAACATCTCGCTCGGGTGACCGATGCGGCCCCACGACATGTCCGTGATGTGGAGGAGACCGTCGATACCGCCCAGGTCGATGAACGCACCGTAGTCGGTGAGGTTCTTGACCACGCCCTTGAGGACGGCACCCTCCTTGAGGTTCTTGAGGGTCTCCTTCTTCATCTCCTCGCGCTGCTTCTCGAGGAGGACGCGGCGGGAAAGCACGATGTTGCCGCGCTTCTTGTTGAACTTGATGACCTTGAACTCGAATTCCTTCGAGATGTACTGGTCAAGGTTCCGCACGGGGCGGATGTCAACCTGCGAGCCGGGCAGGAACGCCTTCACGCCGATGTCGACGGACAGGCCGCCCTTCACGCGACCGACGATGGTGCCCTTGACGATCTCATCGCGCTCACAGGCGGCGCTGATCTCGTCCCAGATGCGCATCTTGTCGGCCTTCTCCTTGGAGAGGACGACCATGCCGGTGTCGTTCTCGCGGCTCTCCAGGAGGACCTCGACGGGGTCACCGGCCTGAACCGAGACCTCTCCGCGAGGATTGGTGAACTCGGAGATCGGGACCTGTCCCTCGGACTTGTAGCCGATGTCGACAATCGCGAAGTCCTTCGTCACCTGGACCACGGTGCCCTTGACGATCTCCCCTTCCTTCAGGATCCCGTCACCACCGCGCTCCTTGAGCGAGGCCTCGAACATTGCGGCAAAGTCTTCGTCGCCGCCGTCCATCCCGACCTGCTGGTTCACGTTCTGCTGCATGAAATGGAAGTCCTTTAAAACCGGTACAACTGCCCCCTGATGGTGGTTTTTCCGTAGCGGCCTGCGGGGAGCAGCGGGCCGGGACGTGCGTCCTCCTCATTGAGGACTTGATTTGATGGAAGCCGCGCAACCTAGACACCGGTGATTCCGGTAGTCAAGCGAGGTCGTGCCGCCTGTGCTGTTCCTGGCACCTAGTTAAGAACGCCTGCCCTGCCGTGCAGCCCTGTCCCGGAGGGCGTCTGTCCCCAGCCTGGGGCCCGAACAGGCGGCCAAGGCCCTGATATTCCAGGGCCGCGCTCAGCCGTTCAGCTTGAAGCTCTCACGGGCAATCACCATCCGCTGCACCTCGCTGGTGCCTTCGTAGATGGTCTGCGCGCGGGCGTCGCGGAAGTACCGCTCCACCGGGAACTCGTCGATGTAGCCGTAGCCGCCGTGGAGCTGCACGGCCTTGTCGGCCACCTTGTTGCTCATCTCGCTGGCGAAGAGCTTCGCCATGGAGGCCTCGCGGGAGAACGGCTGGCCCTGCTCCTTCATGGACGCGGCGCGCAGCGTCAGCAGCTCCGCCGCCTCCAGTTGCACCTTCATGTCCGCGAGCATGAAGCGCGGGCCCTGGAAGTCGCCAATGGCCTGGCCGAACGCCTGGCGGTCCTTCACGTAGGCCACGGTCGCCTCGAGCGCCGCGCGGCCCACCCCGCAGGCCTGCGCCGCGATGCCAATGCGCCCGCCGTCCAGGGCCACCATGGCCAGCTTGAACCCCTGCCCTTCGGCGCCCAGCAGGTTCTCCGCCGGGACCTCGCAGTCCTCGAACGTGAGGGGCACCGTGTTCGAGGAGCGCAGGCCCATCTTGTCCTCGTGCTTGCCGATGATGAGCCCCTTCGTCCCACCTTCGACGATGAAGCACGACAAGCCCTTGTTGCCGGCGGGGGACGTGCGCGCCCACACCACCAGCACCCCCGCATGCGCGCCGGAGGTGATCCACTGCTTGCTGCCGTTGAGGACCCACGCATCCCCGCGCCGCACCGCGGTGGTGCGCAGCGCGCCCGGGTCGGAGCCCGCGTGGGGCTCGGACAGCGCGAACGAGCCCGCGACAGCCTCGCCGGACGCCAGCCGCGTCACGTACTTCTCGCGCTGCGCGTCGGTGCCGAACGCGTTGATGAGCTCGCCGCACATGTTGGTGACGGCCATGGCGACGGACGTGGACGCGTCGGCCGCGGCCAGCTCCATCATCGCCAGCGCGTAGGCCACCACGCCGGCCTCCGAGCCGCCGTAGCGCGCTGGGAGGTTCACCCCCAGCAGGCCCATCTCCCCCAACTCCCGGAAGAGGTCCGTGGGGAAGCGCTCCTCGCGGTCCAGCGCTCGGGCCTGCGGTGCCACGCGCTCGCGGGCGAACTTGCGAGCGGCGTCGCGGATGAGGGTCTGCGTCTCGGTGAGCTCGAGGTTCACGGCGGTAGTCCTACTCGATGGCCTTGAGGTTGAACGGATATTCGATGGGGTGGTCCGCGCCGTCCGGGGGCTTCGGGAAGGTCATGGACGACAGGACGGCCTGGACGCAGTCGTGCAGGTTCGGGTCCTTCAGCGTGCTGGTCTTCTTCACCACCCGGGCGTCCTTCACCAGGCCGTTGGCGTCGATGGTGAAGGTCGTCATCAGGCGCCCCTCCACCGTCTGGTCCTTCTCCGCCATGTGGTCCTCGTAGCACTCCTGGATGCGGCGCTGGTGGTGCTGGACGACCTGGCGGACGGAGTCGGGGGTGAAGGGCATGCGCTCGATGTCCGGCCCGTCGCGTTTGGCGGGGGCCGGCGTCGCGGGCGCCTTCGCGGGGGCGGCGCCCTGCGCGAGCGCCACCGCCGAGGCCAGGAGGACTGCGGAGAGAAGCGCTCGGGTCATGACGGTTACTCCCTCAGCAGGTTGGCGGCGATGACGATGCGCTGGATCTCGCTCGTCCCTTCGTAGATTTCGGTGATGCGCGCGTCGCGCACGTGGCGCTCCACGTCCATCTCCTTGCTGTAGCCCATGCCGCCATGCACCTGCAGGGCCTTGTTCGCCACGCGGCTGGCCATCTCGCTGGCGTACAGCTTGGCCATGGCGCTCTCCGCGCTGTGGCGCACGCCCTTGTCCTTCTGCAGGGCCGCCCGCCACACGAGCAGCCGGGCCGCGTCGATCTCCGTGGCCATGTCGGCGATCATGAACTGGATGGCCTGGTGCTCGCGGATGGCCTTGCCGAAGGACTTGCGCTCACCGGAGTAGCGCACCGCCTCCTCGTACGCCGCGCGCGCGATGCCCAGCGCCTGCGACGCGATGCCGATACGGCCGCCGTCCAGCGTGCTCATGGCGATCTTGAAGCCCTCGCCTTCCTTGCCGAGCATGTACTTGGCCGGCACGCGCATGTCCTCGAAGAACATGGAGCAGGACCAGGCGGCGCTGATGCCCATCTTCTTGTCCGGCTCGGCGCGGATGAACCCTGGGGTGTCCGTGGGGACCATGAACGCGGTGATGCCCTTGTGGCCCGCCTCCCGGTTCGTCATGGTCATCAGGACGATGGCGTCGGCCTTGGGGCCGTTGGTGATCCAGTTCTTCGAGCCGTTGATGACGTACTCGTCACCCTTGCGCACGGCGACCGTCTTCTGCGCGGCGGCGTCGCTGCCGGCCTCGGGCTCGGTGAGGCCGAAGCAGCCCAGCTTCTCGCCCCGGGCGAAGGGCGCCAGGAACTGCTCCTTCTGCGCGTCCGTGCCGAACTTCATGATCGGATCGCAGTAGAGGGAGTTGTTCACGCTCATGATGACGCCGGTGGAGGCGCAGCCGCGGCTGATCTCCTCCATGGCGATGGCGTAACAGACGTTGTCCAGCCCGGCGCCGCCGTGCTGCTCGGGGACGGCCACGCCCAGCAGGGACAGCTCGGCGAGCTTCTTCACCGCGTCCGTCGGCCAGGCGTGGTGCTCGTCCCACTTGCGGGCGTTGGGGATGAGCTCCTTGGCCGCGAACTCGCGGGTCATCCGCTGGATTTCACGCTGGATGTCGGTCAACTCGAAGTTCATGGAACCTCCATAATATGAGGGGCTTCCCTCGGGAACAGCGAAGACGCGGCGCGTGCGCGGAAGCGCGCCGTGGCGTGCCGGTAGGACACCGTCCGGTCGCCTGAGACCCGGGATTCCCCGGGTGTACCCAAGAACATGTTGAAGGGCACCGTGACGTCGAGGCTGACGTCCAGCCGGCTCCCCTCCCCCGTCCATGCCCGCCGCACGACCACGGACAGGGTCCACGGCACCGTGTCGCGGTGCCGTGGACCCTGTCCGTGGTCGTGCGGCGGGCATGGGCGGGGGAGGGGAGC